>NZ_JXYY01000122.1:0-1043 GCF_016082235.1 Spiroplasma sp. hyd1 | reverse complement strand
GGTTCATAGTGGTAAAATACCTTGAATTGTTTTAGCAAGACATTTTGGTAATCGTGCTTTGTTTACAGCTCAGCGTGAGGGTATGATTTGGAACAATATTCGGCAATTAGCAAGTGGTATTATTATTCCAATTTCATTGAAAAAACCCATTGCTAAAAAAGGATTAAATTTTTTTAATCGTTTCTTTNTTATGCGAATTGGTATTTTNCAAGATATTANNNATTATGAAATTTGAAANACAAAATCAGTNGAACGAACAGCAGAAGGTAAACGNGCAAAACATAANTCNGATGTNGGNTTAGGAATTCGGTTTTTTAAAATAATTATTCCGTTAGAGTTTGCTCAAAAATATGATAGTCAATGATTAAAGTTTGTTCGTGATTTAAAAAATGATGAAATAGTTAATAAAAAAGAATATTATTGGTNGGAAATTACTAAATTGAGTGTTAAAGAGCGTTTAGAATTGTTTGATATTGATATTTTGAAAAAGAATTTAAAACCTAAAAAAGAAAAAGGAAGTGNTAAAAATGATTAATTTATTANCNGAAAGTAGTAATTGAGATAAGATTTTTAGTTTTATTTTTGATNTATTTTTGTTTATTTTTGATGTNATTTGAAATACTAAATTGNCAATGACAAATACAACNATTGNTTATTTTATNATCTTTTTTATGGTNGTTAAGTTNTCNATTTATGCAATTCACGGAACAAGAACNCAATANAACGAATTAGGTTCAACTGTTAAAAACAGTACATCAAAATTGTATGCTTCAACAGTACGTGGTGTTAAAAAAGCACATAAGGCTAATAAAAATGGTCAGTGAAAGGAAACAGATTAATGATTAGATTAGTTTTATTAGTTGTTGCAATNGCTATTTTTGGTACTGGTTTTATTACNGTNATTATNAATCAATTAACATCAGCAAAAAATATCATTATGGATTTATATAANTCAGATACTTNNTTACTTTCNTTNTTTGGTAAAATGGCAATTTTGTTTTCTCATCCGTTAATGTTAACAATATCGAGTTTATATATTGTTG
>NZ_JXYY01000119.1:0-1064 GCF_016082235.1 Spiroplasma sp. hyd1 | reverse complement strand
ACCGTAAAATAAAATAATGTTTTCTTTCCATTAAAAAATCAACTCCTTTCTGAGTTGATTTGTTGCACTTCACTTACACGATGCCTAATAAGGTTTGTTGCACTTCATTTTACATAATTCCAAGCATTAAATTTATGTCTATTAAACAAACACTTACTTTATTCCACCCTTTATCGGTTAACAGATGGTTTTATTCCTAAGTTTATGGTATAATTCATTTATAAGTTAAATTAAATAGATAGGTTATCTTTATAGGGGAGTAATCGTATGAAAAAAGATATGATAATTTTATCAGCTGAAGAGTTCTTGGACTTAGAACCTGATGAAAACATTCGCAAGGTCCGTCATGATGCAGAATATCAATTTGATTATGAAAGTTGAAAAACAGTTCTTTATTCATCGGGAAAATTAAAATTTATTCTTCGTTATGTTCAAGCAATTTTTCGTTGAATGAATGATGTAACTGATTTGTCAGGTCTAACAATTAGTATTAGTGCCATTATTGTTGATAAATTTAATTTTTCATTATTTAAAAATCAACAACATTTATTTAATTGTAGTTTATCAACTAACTTTTATTTAATTTCGGAATCAGAGTGAGCTGAAAGAATTACTGAAGCACATGCTTCAAATTATAATTTAGTTAAAAACCAATTAGTACATGATCCATTAGAAATGGATCATTGAGTTGGTGAAGAAGGTTTTGGAAAGTTCATTAATATGTTATTAATGTTGATTCGTAATTCGAAAAAAATTGATCCATTAACATTGCCAATTCAATGAATTATTGAATTTAAAGATAATAATCTAACAATGTCACGAATGAGAATGCAGATTTCATCATTACAAAATCGAACTGCACCAGAAAATGATTTCATTGTTGACCGCACTAAAGAAACTGTTGAAGAAAAAAATCTTGATCGCGAAAGTGAAGCAGCATTAGAAGGAACTAAAAAAGAAGATAGTGATGATATTGCTTCATGAAATAAATATTATAATGAAGATGCTTAATAATTAAAACAGGTTTAAGTTTATTATAACTTAAACCTGTTTTTTGTTTTTCT
>NZ_JXYY01000038.1:0-12064 GCF_016082235.1 Spiroplasma sp. hyd1 | reverse complement strand
CAACGAAAAATTAATTTATTATTTAAATTATTTAATTTTAAATAAATATTTTATGTTAAATATAATAATTGTAAATTATAAATTGAGGCAATTAAATTAAATCTTAAACCAAATCTTTTTCTTCGATTACGATATTTTTCTGTAATAATTTTAAATTTTTTAAGAATAGCAAAAATATTTTCAATAATAATTCTCATTTTTGAAACTAGTCTATTATATTGCTTTTGTTCTTTGTTTAAAGGGTTTTCTTTGTTTTCTTTGTAGGTATTAGAACATTATTGTGATTTTTTTGTATTCCTTGATAACCACTATCAACTATTAATTTGGTATTTTTTAAAATTGGGATTTTTGATTCTTTAAATAAAGCATAATCATGTTTTTTTCCGAGCGAAAAACTTGTTGCAATAATTTTTTTGGTTTCTTGTTCGATAATTACTTGTGTTTTGATCGTGTGTTTTTTTTACCAGAATAAGATTGTTTNNNNCTTTTTTGGGCGTTGGATTGGAGTTTCGGTAGCATCAATAATAATAGTTTTATCATTAAAATAATCATTTATTAGTGCTTTTTTACCAGCAAGTTGTTGAAAATCAGAGTTTTTAATTAAAATATCTTCAATTCACTTAATATTACGATAACAATTAGCCTCACTAATATCAAAACTTTTACCAAGATGAAAATAAGTCTGATATTCTCGTCAATATAATAAAGTCATCAATAATCTATTTTCTAATGATAATTTATTAGTTTTACCACCTTTTTTAAATTTTTCTATTTCAGCAACTTTTAAAATATCTAACATTTTATTAAAAGTGGATTTTTTTATTCCTGTTAATCTTAACCATTCTCTATCATTAAGAGTATTAAATTTATTATTGTTCATATTTTTATGTCCTCATAAATTATATTTTATAATAATATTTTAATAAAAAAGGGTATCGCAAGAAGTCTAATAATTAAATNTTATAGTTTTTTTATTAACACATAAAAATAGTAGAGAATAGAGATGAAAGAATTATGTTGATTGTTTATAAAATTAAATTTTATTATAAAATTGCCCTTCTAATTATTTTTTTGCATACAAAATGTTTATGTTTATTTCGTAAGATACATATCCCGCCTAAATTTTAGTTTTTAAATTTTAAATAAATATAACTAAAAGCAAAGAGGGAAAAAACAATGAAAAAACTATTAAGTATTTTAGGGACAATAAACATTAGTTGAAACTGTTGCACCAAATGTTGTTGCCTGTCATAACAAAAAAATCTTAGCAACGAAAGTATTACAGCAGAAGACATTAAAGTCTTTAATGAAATTCAAGTAAAAGCATCTGAAAAAATTAATCAAAAAATTAAAGATACGCCATATGTCGATAGCACAAAAAATGACTTATCAAAAATCTATTCTAAAGTAAATAAGGGTGATACTGAACCTTATCAATTAAAATTAAGCAATTCAGAAGATAATAAATTAGCGACTTATTTTATTAACAATTTTACAAAAATTTTTGATAATGTTAATTATGAATTACAAAACGAATATTCAAATTATTTTTCTAATACAGTGCCATTAACGTTAGATGATGAAAGAAATGTTGTAAAAGTAAGTTATATTGATGTTGAAAATTTACGTAGTAAGTTTCCAACAGATATTAATCCCGAACCATTTTCAGCTGTTCGAGTTGATTATACAGCGACAATTCAGTTACAATTTAAAAAAATGTATGCTAGTTTCCAACTATCAAGTATTTATAATGTTAGTGAAAACGTTGCTGCTTTACGGACTTTTTCTGATAAGGCAGTAGGATTTTTAATTGAAAATATTAAAGACTATTTTATAAAATTAGAAACTGTTGATTTTTCAGAAAATGAAATTTTTAAACCATTATATAATCAAATGATTTGAGATTTTTCAAAAGATACAACTGAGTTAAATAGTACTTTAAAAAATTCATTTAAAGAATATATTGCTAGTAAAAAAGAATTTAAAAACCTTAGTATAACTTATAATGATACTGATTTAATTAAAAAAGTGGAAGATGGTCAATTAACTGCTGAAAATAAAGGCTTCATGGGAATATCTAAAACCAAAAAAGCAACTGAGTTATCATTAGCAAATTGAGTTGATCCTAATGCTGGTAAAAATAATCCATGAAAACAATTATCTAATGCAACTGCTGAAAATTTTGTTGATTTTTATAAAACAAAAGTTGGTTCTGTCTTTAATGTTGATAAAAATGATTCTTTAAATTTAGGTACTTTTGAAATTAGCTTAAATTATTTAAATATTTTTGGTCTTGGTTTATCTGGCAATGTGAAAGATAAAAATAATGAGGATTTATCAATTGCATTAAATTTATCTGGAGATGGAATTGATAAAAAATTAACTAATTGAGGAAAAATAATTGTTCAATTTTTAAAATATTCAGGTTCTGGTAGTATTACAGCGGATAGTAGTATTAGTTTAGAAGCCTCTATCCAAGATTTTAAAAAAATAACAATGAAAAATCAAAAGGATGGTTTAAAAGGGGCTATTAAAATTATGTTCGATAGTTTTAAGGATTCAGATGAGGCAAAAAGTTTAGAAGATATTGATTTATTTAGTTTAATGACAAATTCTTTATTAACAAGTCCAAAAGGACATGGACTACTAAAAGAATCAACTTATTTGGAATGAGACTGACAAATAGAAGACAAATGGGCAGTTATGTTTACATTTGGTAACAGTTTGGATACTGGTTTATATTATTCTTTTGCATCAAATCCAACCTCTAATAGTGAGGAGAATGTTGATTTTGGAATAATAAGTGCGGCGGATTAAAAAACTATCTGTTTTATTCATTTAATTTTAAATTAATAAAATAAAATTAGAATTAAATATTATGTAACAAATTGTAATTTTAGAAAACAAATAGAATTATTTGCTATTTTAAATTATTTTGTTAAAATAATTAAGTGTCAATTTTGATACTTAATTTTTATTTTAGGGGTATAGTTCAAGTGGTAGAACATCGGACTTCAAATCCGAGTGTTGTGGGTTCAAGTCCTGCTACCCCTGCCATGATGTTTTATAAGATGAAAGTATGTAGATACTTTTTTTATTTTAAAACCAGAGGATTCTTTTGTAATATTTATGTTATGATTTAAAAGAATTTAGGGGTGTAGTTTAATGGTAGAACAGCGGTCTCCAAAACCGTACGTTGTGGGTTCAAGTCCTATCACCCCTGCCAGGATAATAAAGATGGAAGTATACCCAAGTCTGGTTGAAGGGGGCGGTCTCGAAAACCGTTAGATGGAGTGATCCATGCAAGAGTTCGAATCTCTTTACTTCCGCCATTAGAAGAAAACAAAAAAACCATTTCTAAATTAGAAATGGTTTTTCCTTTTATTTATTTTCTGGAATTGCAACAAAAGCAATTGTATCTAAGCCAGCATGAGCAACAAAAATATTAGCTAATTGTTCAGTATGATAATCGACTTTTAATTCATTTAATTTTTGTGTAACATTATCTCAAACTTTGTCAGCGCATTGATCTGTTTTTAAAACAAATAACTGAAATTTTTCTTTAACTGTTTTTTTAAATTTATCTCATGTTTCAACTAATGCTTCAATTAAATTATTTAATGTTCGTGATGAAGCAATTTTTTTAGGATATTCTCCTCATTGGATTAAGATTTTAATTTTAAATAAGTTAATTAATGATAGCAGCACTTTTCCAACACGCCCACCTTTTGATAAACGTTCTAGGCTACCAGGGATCATTGCCATATATGTTTTTTGTTCTAAGGCATTTGTTTTTGCAATGATTTCTTTAACAGTAAAATTTTGTTTTGTTAATTCATTGGCATAAATAATTAATGTTTTTAAAGCAAAAGCGGCAGTATGATTACGAACAACATGAACTTTTCCAAGATATTGTTTATCTTGGCTTAAAGTATAAGCTGTTGCATATTGGCTTGATAGTTTTTTGGCAATAGGGTAGTGAATGATTTCATCATATGTTTCTAGAATTTCATCTCATTTTGCCATTAATTCTCCTGTTGAAGCTTGGCTTGTTTTAGTAGTTCCTGTTTTAACAATATTATAAAAGTGATACTTTTTAATTTCTTCTTCGGTATCTAAAATATCTATTTCGTTATTTAAAATAATGTGCAATGGAATAACGTGGATTCCTAATTCTTTAATTTCTGCTGTTGTAAAACCAGCTGATGAGTCAGTTAGGATTGCAATTTTTTTATTCATAAAGTTAATTCTCCTTTATTTATCTCAACATACCAAGACCACGGTATTAGGGCCAGTGTGAGCAGCGATGACGTTTGCTAAAATGTATGTTGAAGTAATTATAGCACCCGCATCTGTAATTATTTGATAAACTTCATCTAAAGTTTCTTTATCTGTTTTGGAATGTAGTAGAATAATATTTTTTCAATTTTGACGTTCTTTTTTAATTTGATGAAAAGCTGTTGAAACAGCTTTTTTGAATGTCCTTGTTTTGTCAAACTTATCAATTCGACCATCATATCTTAAAATTGGTGTTATTTTTAACAATGATGCTAATGCTGCTGCGGCAGTAGTAATTCGCCCGCCACGTTTTAAAGTTTCTAAACTTTTTGGGATAATAAATGCACTAAATTTTGTTTTAATGACATCAATTCTTGTCTGAAATTCTGTTAATTCTACGCCTTCTTTAATTCAACTGTAAATTAGATCAATCATATAAACTAATAATTCACTAACACCATCAGTATCAATAATAAAGACCTTTCCTTTATATTCTTCACCTTGGGCTAACATTGAAATATTTTCGTGTTGCCCTGATAAACCTTTCGATAGTCCTACAAAAACAATATTATCGTATTTTTTTAATAGTTCATTTCAAGTATTTAACATTTTTCCCATTGGGATTTGGCTTGTTTTAATTACTTGATGTTCTAAGATATCATAAAATTCATTAAATGAAATAATATCTTCATCATCTTCAACCTCACTCCCATCTGGGAAATTTAATAATAACGGTAATAAATAGGTGTCTTCATATTTTTTTAATTCGTCCTTATTAATTCCTGACGATGAGTCTATTATTAATGCAACTTTACGCATAATTGCCCTCCATTATTTTCTATAAATTTAGCTATCATTGAATTTTAGTTATTATATTTTTAAACTCTTAACAATATAATAATTATAAACTTTGATATAATAATTTCAAGAACGAAAGGGAGATAAAAATGAAAATTACTAATGAAAAGAAAATAATGTATGAAAACATTTTGCAAGCATTTGGTCCATCGGGATGCGAAGAACAAGTTGTGATATTAATGAATCAATATTATCAAAAGTATACATCAGAAATAATTCAAGATAATTTAGGAAGTTGTTTTGCAGTTATTCGTAATCAAACAGGAATTAAAAATGCTAAAAAGGTAATGTTAATGGCCCATGGTGATGAAGTTGGTTTTATGGTTAGCCAAATTAATGAAAAAGGGTTAATTAGAATTAACCCATTAGGAGGAATTTGAGAACAAACATTATTAGCAAAACGGGTAAGATTATTAAAAGATGATGGAACTTTTATAATAGGCGCTATTTCAGCAATTGCTCCGCATTTGTTATCACCAGAAGCACGTTCAAAACCAACACCAATTGCTAATATGCTAGTTGATTTTGGGTTTACTTCAAAAGCAGAAGCATATGCGGCTGGCGTTCGGGAAGGTAATTTTGTTATTTGTGAAGGACCAACTGTTTTTTTAAATGACAAACGGTTATTATCGAAAGCAATTGACAACCGAATGGGTCTTATTTTGGGGTTAGAAGTATTAGAACAAATTAAAGATAAAGCATTAGACTTTGATTTATATGTTGGTTTTAGTGCCCAAGAAGAAGTTGGAACTCGTGGGGCAGCAACTGCAACAGCTTTAATTAAACCTGATTTTGCAATTGTGACAGATGTTTCGCCAGGGCAAGACTATGAATCAACAAGTACCTTTGGGCAATTAGGACAAGGTGTAATGTTACGAGGAATGGACAATGGTTATGTTACTCGCCATGATTTGATTAAATATCAACTTGATCTAATGCAACAGCATCAAATCAAATACCAATTTTATATTTCACCAGGTGGTACTGACGCTGGACGTGTTCATTTAGCAGATTATGGAATTCCAACAATTCAGGCTTGTCTAATTGCTCGTAATTTACATACAATTAGTGGTATTATTGATTTAGATGATTTTAATGAAACAATTAAGTTGGTCACAACTATTATTGAGGATTTAGATGAGATAAAGATTAAAAATTTTAATTGAAGTGAGAAGAGGTAAAAATGGAAACAAAATCAATTGGTTTATTTTATCATCCAGTCTTTGATGTTTTAGTTGGATATGAACCAACTGTTACGCAAGGAGAACATATAATTAAGAAAGAATGGGTTTTCTTTCATGATGAAAGCAAACAATGTTATGGTTTTAATTTATTAAATGCTAGTCAACATTTAACAACAAAATTAAAACCAGGTATTAATAGTGATAATAAATTATTATTAACAGAGTTAGCAACAAACTTTAAAAAACAAGGGGGTCTATTTCATAATATTAATAATAGACCACAATTTATTGTTGGTCAGATTTTGGAACGTAAGCAACACTCTAATTCTGATAAACTAAATATTTGTCAAGTTACGATTGGTTCGGAAGTCCTTCAAATTATTTGCGGCGCAGATAATTGTGATGTTGGTCAATTAGTTGTTGTCGCTCGCGTTGGAGCAATTATGCCATCAACATTACAAATTATTCCTAGTGAATTACGTGGTATTATGTCAAACGGAATGTTATGTTCGGAACAAGAATTAGGATTACCAGTTTCTAGTGTTGGGAAAAAAATTGTGTTATTATCACCAAAACAATATCATCTTGGAAGTAGTTTTTGAAAGGAATATTATAATGAGCAAAATTAAAGCAGGATATTATAGTGCCGTTTATTTTTTAAAAACAGCTAATATTTTAAAAAATGAGAAACCAAGTGATATCGTAACAATGCAATTTTTTCAGCGTGAAGAAAATGTTATTTTAGCAGGGGTTAATGAATGTATCGAATTATTAAAAACAGAAGCTTTTAATCCAGAAACACTTGAAATTACTGCTTTGACTGATGGTGACGTAATTCAACCAAATGAACCTGTGTTAAAAGTTGCTGGACATTATTATCAATTTGGTCATTTAGAAGGAATTATTGATGGTATTTTAGCGCGACAAACTAGTATTGCCACTAATTGCCATCGAATTTTACAAGTAGCAAATAACAAGCCAGTTATCTATATGAATGATCGTAGTGATTATTATTATAACCAAGAAAATGATGGTTATGCTGCTAAGGTTGGAGGCATTACCAATTTTGTAACAACAGCTCAAGTAGCAAAACTAGCTGGTAATTATGAACCAATGGGAACGGTGCCGCATGCTTTAATTCAAGCATTTAATGGTGACTTAATTGCTGCATTACATGCTTATCAACGTTTTTATCCAACCGATAAATTAGTAGCCTTAGTTGATTATAATAATGATGTTATTACCGATACTTTAAAAGTTGCTAGTGAATTTCCAAATTTATATGCGGTTCGTGTTGATACATCGCAAGCTTTGGTTGATAAAAATTTTCTTGGAAAAGAAAAACAATACTCCGTTGATGAAATTAGGGGGGTCAATAAACATTTAGTTTGGGCCCTGCGACAAGCGTTAAATCAGCAAGGTTATGATTATGTTAAAATTATTGTTTCTTCAGGATTTAATGTTCAAAAAATTATTGAATTTGAGACGGAAGGGGTGCCAGTAGATATCTATGGGGTTGGTCAATCTTTAGCAAAAATTAATATTGGTTTTACTGGTGATGCTGTACAATTAAATGGTATTGATCAAGCCAAAGTTGGTCGTCATAACATTATTTCAAATCGACTAGTTAAAAAGTAAGAAATGTTTTATAATATTAGGTAAATAAAGGGGGTTTTCATGATGAGTGAAAATAAAAACCAAAAAATCGAATCCTATTATAATCATGATGATGCTTATCCTCATCTAAAACGTGAACAAAAAGCACAGCAACAACAAGAAGAAATACCAGAAACAACTAGTGTTGAGCATCAGGTTGAGAAAAAGCCTCCTTTAAATCCAATAGGAGAAGTTATTTCACCGTTGTATGGGAAAAAACTTGATGGAGCTAATGAATTTAAACACACAATAAGTAGTTATGAAGATAATTTACATGATGAACTCGAAAATGCTGCTTCAAATTCAATTAATGAAATTATTGAACAAAAAATTGTTGAGAAAAAAGCTGAATTAGCAAAAATTCATGTTGTGGAAGAAAAAATTTCAGATGCTGAAAAGGCTAATGTTGAACAATATTTTAAAAAATATGATCCATTGACAGATAGCAACAAAATTAAATCAACTTTAAAAAATCGCAATAAATTATCAGAACAAGCAGCTCAAACAGTGTCATTTTTATTTAAACCACGTAAAAATGGGGAAAATATTTTTGGGGAGCGAACAAATGAATTAACGTTAGAATTAGAACAAATTAAAGAGAAAATTAGTAACCCAAAACCACGCCATCAAGTTGATGAATATGAACAAACAGCATTGTTTGAAGGAATAGAAGAACAAAAACTAATTAATGAACAAATTCGCCAAGCGATTGCAAAAGCCAATCAAATTGATGATAATTTTTCCGAGGATATGCCATTAGATCAACGCCGTCGTTTGATTCAACAGAACTCAACTAAAGCGGGAGCAGTTAGATTTAAAACATTACTTAATTTACAAGAAAGTAATGTAAACAATCAATTTTTGCGTCGTTCAAAACCAATTGCACAGTATCATAAAAACTTGCATGATTTGCGAAAAGAAGATTCCGATTCAGAAACAAAACATGTTAATGACTATTATACTAAACGCAATCCATATTTATCACGGATGTTAGAAATGGAAGAACGAACTACGCGAGAAGCTGAGGAAAAACGCAAAGAACGAATTAAAACCCAAATTAATGAAAGTAAAAATTTTGATAAAGATGAGAATAAATAAGGATTTTTATTTTGATATTAAATAAAATAAGTTATAATGTAAAAGTAATATTTAATTTGATTAGAAAAAAGGGTGGAAAAAATGATATATATCTTAGCAACTAGTGACGATTTATTAATTTCACAAACAATTTTAATTATTGTTTTATTATGTTTAGCAATTGTATTTTGTTGTTATGGAATTATTGCTGCACGGAAAGTTGCAATTGCTGCTAAGAAATTTGATTATTTTGTTGAAGACTTAACTTATAAATCAGAAATGTTAAACTCGACTGTTGATACAGTTGTTAAAGTTTCAAATTATATTGATGTTTTTGAAGCTTTTGCGAAACGGAATGTTAAAGCATGAGTAAAAGTTATTGCCCGTAATAAAGATATTGCTTATCGAATTGTTGATAAATTAAAAGATTTTGCTAATTCTGATGAGAAGGAATAATTATGGCTTTTAAATTTGTTAAAACATTAGCAATTATGGTAGCGGGGATGCTTATTGCCCCTAAAAAAGGATCAGAATTACGCCAAGATTTTATTAATTTAGTTAAAAAATATAATCCACAATTGAAAAAAATGGTTAATAAAATTGAAATTGTGTGAGAAAAATCACAAGGAATTGAATCAGACGAAGTAGCAGCTGATATTGAATTACGAATCAAAGATGTTAAGGGTGCGGTAGAAATTTTAGATTCTGCTTCAACAAAAGAAATGGCTTATAAAGCATTAAAGAAAATTGATGTTGGGACAGTAAAATTAATTAAAGCTGCCGCAAAATCACCAAATGTTCGTGCTGTTGCGAAAGACTTAGCTAAAATAACAGTTTCTGCTATTGATGCGGGAATTAAAGTAACAGAAGATCTGAAAAAAACATCAGCGTCAATTTCAGAAAAAATTATTGAAGAGGAAAAACCTAATCAACTTAAAAAAATCGCAAAAGTCGATAAAGAATAACTCTAACAATTTAGAGTTTTTTAAATAGTAGAGGAAATAAAAGATGGTAAAAGATATTATAGAAGAATTAAAATGACGAGGTCTATTAAAACAAGTAACTAATGAGACAAAATTATTAAAAGCTCAAACTTTAAAAAAAGGGGGTTATTGTGGTTTTGATCCGACAGGTGATTCATTACATGTTGGGCATTTAATTCAAATCATGTTATTAAAACGGTTTGAAATGTTTGGTTTTCAACCAATTGCAATTATTGGTGGCGGAACTGGAATGATTGGTGACCCAAGTGGTAAGAAAGCAGAACGTGTATTATTAAATGATGAGACAATTATGTACAATGTCCAAGCAATAAGTAAACAAATGCAACAATTAATTGGAAAAAATGTCCGAATGGTTAATAATACTGATTGATTACAAAAAATGACTTTAATTGATTTTTTACGAACTGTTGGAAAAGATTTTAATATTAGTTATTTGTTGGCAAAAGAAAATATCGCGACAAGAATTGAAGTTGGTTTATCGTATACTGAGTTTGCTTATACTTTATTACAAGCATATGATTTTTATCAATTATATGTTAATTATGATTGTGCTGTTCAAACCGGAGGAAGTGACCAATGAGGAAATATTACTTCAGGGACAGACTATATTCATAAACAAATTGGCGAAGATAATTTAGCTTGTGGTTTAACAATGAACTTATTAACAAAAGCTGATGGGACAAAATTTGGAAAAACAGAATCAGGAGCCGTTTGGTTAGATCCAAAAAAAACATCACCATATGAATTTTACCAATTTTTCTTTAATCAAGATGATCAAGAAACCGGGAAATTATTACGTTATTTGACAATGTTAACAGAAGCAGAAATTATTGCAATTGAAAAAGAACACCAAAAAGAACCAGCAAAGCGAATTGCACAAAAAAAATTAGCTGAAGCAGTAACATTATTTGTGCATCAAGCAGACGGTTTGAAAACAGCACAAATTGTGAGTGAAGCATTATTTAATGGTAATTTGCACCAGTTATCAGAACAACAGTTGGATCAGTTACAAACTAGTTTACCGTTTTTTTCATTATCAACTTTTGATTTATCAATTCTTGATTTATTAGTTCAAGCAGAAATCGTTTCATCAAAACGAGAAGGGCGGGAGTTTTTAACACAAGGAGCAATCACCGTGAATGGCATTGTTATTAATGAAGAAACATGGACTGTTACAAAAGATAAATTTTTATTTAATAAATACTTAATTGTTCGTCGTGGAAAACGAAAATATCATTTAATTTCTTGTGAATAGTTGAGTATTTAAAATTAAAAAAACACACTTTTATAAGTGTGTTTTTTTATGGTGCAAAATTATTTTAATTCAACGGTTTTACTTTTGATAGATTTCTTTTTATTTTTAACATAAAGACGAGTATAATAAACCACTTGGATTAACAATACAACAAAGATATTAATAAATGCAAATAAACGACAATGTCAAGGTGTTTGTGGTAATGCTAAAACAGCAATTAACATTGCTAAAGCATAAGCATTTAATATTCCTCAGATTGTAATTTTATGTCATAACTTTAATTTTCTTTTCTCAGTTTTTTTCATGCTTAGAACCTTTCTGGTATGTTTGACCATTTATATCTGTGTAAAATACACTTAGTATTATTTTAACTTAAAAATCTAAAATTATGTCTTTTATTCTTTAATTTTTAAATTATTTTTCTTAATTTAATTAAATTTAGTTTTTATTTGCTTAAAATAAAAACTAAATAATTGTGCATTATAATGAGATTTTTTCTCATTTTTAATTATACAATTTAGTTATTTGGAAGAAAATTTAAAAGCAATCGGTTGTAATTATCTTAAATTAATAAATAAAAAATAATACATTTAGTATTATTTATTAATTAGAATTTCCTTTTTTACTCAATTCTAATTCATTTTTAGCTTTTTCATATATTTCGACAATTGCTTTATGGCGTAAATATTCTTCTTCTGAAATATTTTGGATGACACGTTCTTTAATTTCATCTTCAATAGACTTCTTGCGAT
>NZ_JXYY01000026.1:0-17006 GCF_016082235.1 Spiroplasma sp. hyd1 | reverse complement strand
AATATTTTAATAAAAAAGGGTATCGCAAGAAGTCTAATGAATCAATCATCATTGCTTTATCATCAGTTCCTATTAACTCACTTTTTAATTCATATAAGCGTGTGATTACTCCAATATTCTTATAATCACCTTCTGTTAACACTTCATCAATCTTACTAATTAATTCTGTTTTAATAGACGTAGTATTAATATTATGATTTTGTAATTTCATAAATGTATTAATATATGTTTGAAAAAACCTAAATCATCATTTGTTAATGTTATCTGCTCCTTAGCGGTAATTATATTATTTAAATCATTATTTTGTTGAGATTTATAGTTCAAAGGAACTACATTCATTGATGTCACCATAATAATGGCTGTTAACAACATCTTTTTCATAATATTTATCCTTTCATTTACTTGTTAATATCGAATATATCTTCATAGTAATTTTTTTAAAGTTAATATTATTGTAAAATTATTTTTTCATTGTTAATTCTAAGCTACATTTAAATTCTTTAAATGGTAATTTAATTTTATCACAAAATTAATATTAGTACTGTTCTATTTAAAATTAGAAATAAAACTTGCCAGTATATTTTTGCTTATTTCTTTATATTTAAAAGTTAAAACTAGGAACTTTTTAGTACAATGTTTATACATAAGGAGGTAATTATGCAAAAAAAGGTTACTGTCATATTTATTATGGTGATGGAAAAGGAAAAACATCGATTTTAAATGGAATGACAATTCGTGCTTTAGGATATCAATGAAAAGTTAAATATTTGCGATTCTTAAAAAATCGTATTTCTGGAGAAATGTTATTTTTTCAAAAATTAAATGACCCTAATTTCGAGGTAATTAATTACTATTCATCAAACACAAAGTTTTTTTGAGAAATGGATGATCAAGAAAAAGAAGTTCTTCGTAAAGAAATGCGTGTTGGTTTTGAAGAACTTAAGAAACTAAGTCAAGATGGAACAGTTGATTTAATTATCGTTGATGAACTTCTTGGCTGTATTTATAACGAATTAATTACCGAAGCAGAATTAATTGAAGTTATTAAAAATAAAAACCCTAGTATTGAAATCGCTTTTTCCGGCCATCATATTACCGATAATTTAATTAATGCTGTTGATTTAGTAAGTCATATTCAAGCAACAAAGCACTATTTTTATCAAAAAGTTCCGGCACGAAAAGGCATTGAATTTTAATTTAAATACTTATTAAACTAATGTTTTTATAATTCATAATGTTATAAAATAAAACAATTCGTTAAAAACGAATTGTTTTATTTTATCAAAAAGTCTTATACTTTAGCAAATAGTAGTTGTTCTAAATCATCAATCATTGCTGTTAACTTTGTGATTAAAGCACGATAAACATTTGAGTCAGTATAATCAATCCCAATATCTTTTAGAATTAATAATGGTTCTTTTTGGCCACCTTGTTTTAAGAATTTTAATAATTGTTCTGGTTCACCGTTGATAACATCATTATAAAGTTTAAAGGAAGCAACAATACATGTCGCATATTTATAAACATAATATGGTGAATTAAAGAAATGTAAAATTCGTGGTCACCCATATGATTTTTTTGTTGGATTACGCTTGTCAAAAACAGTATAACCAAACTCATTTGCTTTTTGTTCAAAAAGAACAGCTAATTTATCAGCATCTAATGGCTCATTATTTTCAACCATCTTGTGTGCTGTTCATTCAAAATCAGCAAAATGAATTTGACGGAAAAAAGTAGCCATAATTTCATCAATACGATTTTGTAATAAATAAATTTTTTCTTCTTTACTTGTTGCATGCTTGTATAAGTAATCAAATAATAAATGTTCATTAACCGTTGACGCAACTTCTGCTAAAATAATTGGATAATTATTTAACGGATATTTGTTATTTAGATCTGCTAATAAAGTATGAACCGAATGTCCTGCTTCGTGGGCTAGTGTATTAACTGACCCAATTGTATCATCTCAATTCATTAAAATAATTGGGTCAACTCCCGAACCACCCGATGAGTAAGCACCGCTTCGTTTATTAGTATCTTCAAAATAATCAATTCGGTGATCACTTCATGCTACTTCTAATTGAGTCAAATACTCTGATCCTAACGGTTGTAATGATTCACGAATCATTGTTTTTGCTTCTTCAACAGTATATTTTTTGTCCAATAAAGCAACATTAGTCACTAATTTTAAACTACGATCTGTCGCATAAAATTTTTTAAACTTAAAATGTTTTTTTAACAATTCATTATAACGAACAAATAAGCGACTATTTTCGCGACCATATTTAATTAAACTTGCATAAATTTCTTCTGAAACATTATCACTGCTTAATGCTGCTTGTAAAGTATTTTGATAACCACGTAAACGAACTGCTTCAACACTATGTTGAATAATTCCCTCATAAACACGAGCAAAAGCGTGTTTCTTATCAGTTAAATGCTCGGTAAATAATTGTGTTGCTTTAATCCGAAACTCTTGTTCAGTTAACGGATCAGTTTTTTCCATAATTTCGCTATAAACAGCACTTGTTAATTCCGTATTTTTACTATGATAATCAATAAACACTGGTTTTTTATCAGCATATGCTAATAAATCATATAAATCATAAGCGACACCACGAGAGCGAGTAACCAATGCTAATACTTCTTCATCACGTTCTCCTAAAATGTATTTGGCATTTTTAAAAAACTTACGATAACTATATTCATATACCCTAAGGGTTGAATCATTCTTAATTCACATCATAATGGTTTCCTCACCAATTGCTTTTAACCCCGGAGCAATAAAAGCTAATTGACTTGAAATTTGATTTAAAGTATTTGAATAAATTCCGGCTAATTCTTGATATGATAAATCAGTTGTATCAATATCCCCCATATGCAAGTATTGTCCCATTTTACTAGCAATTAAATCAATTTCTTCGTCCAATAAGACATATTTTTTAAAAATAACTGGATCATTTAACTTTCCTTTAAAAGTAATAATTTCTTCTAATTTTTTTACAATTTTAGCTAAATCAGCTTTTCACGCTTTATTATCTTGATATAAATGGCTAAAATTTCATTTATATTGTGTTGGTGCATCTTTTCGCTTCATTATTTTTTCCTTCTTTCTATCAAAACTATACCTCATAATTATAACGGAAAAACAAAATATTTTTGTCCTTATCCTAGTTAATGTTATAATATTATTTATATAATAATCTAAATAGAAAGAGGGAAATTTACAATGGTATTATTAAACGACAAAAAACAAGATTTAACATTAAAAGCAGTTTTTAAAGGAGCTGACATTAATCCATTAGTTATTCAAGAAAATGGTGTTACAACATTAATTTCAAATCAAAAAATCCTTTATGTTTATTTTGAAAAAGCATTAACTTTTAAAACCGCAGAAGATTTTATTAAAAAATTTATGAGCACAATAAAATATAATTTAAATATTGAGGTTGATACTTTTAAAAAAGGCGCTGAACCAAATAGTCATATTTTCAAAGCATTAGCAGAAGGAACATTATATGCTTTAAATGATAGTTATACTTTAAAAACAACCAAAAAAGCACAAAAAACTTATACAATTAACTTAATTCACAATTGTGATAAAGCAGCAACTGTTTTTGAAGAAATTAAAATTAAAATGGAATTTGTTAATTTTGCCCGTATGTTACAAGATACACCACCAAACTTAATGTATCCAGAAATTTTTGCCGAAAAAATTGCAAATGCTGCTAAAGGGATTGCTAATTTAAAAGTTACTATTTTAGATAAAAAAGAAATTGAAAAAGAAAAAATGGGTCTCCTATTGTCTGTCAATGCTGGTAGTTACCTAGAACCACGAGTTGTTGTCTTAGAATATACTGGTAATAGTAGTAGTAAAGAAAAAGTTGGTTTAGTCGGAAAAGGAATTACTTTTGATAGTGGTGGATATAATCTAAAACCGTCAACTGCTATGGCCGGAATGAAATTTGATATGTCCGGAGCAGCAATTGTTTGTTCAACAGTTTTAGCTTTAGCAAAAGCACAAGTTAAAACAAATATTGCTGCGGTTGCTTGTTTAACTGAAAACCGTATTGGGGGAAAAGCAACCCTAACTGAATCAGTTATCACGTCAATGAACGGGAAAACCGTTCAAATTGACAATACTGATGCGGAGGGAAGATTAGTATTAGCTGATGGAATTACTTATGCAATTCGTAAATTAAATGTTGATAAACTAATTGAAGCGTCAACTTTGACTGGAGCAATTCTAGTTGCCTTAGGAAAATGGTTAACTGGGGTCTTTGCTAATAATGATGGTTGATATGATCAGTTCGCTAATGCTGCAGTAAATGCACATGAAGGAATCTGAAGAATGCCAATCTTAGAAGAACATACTGCTGTAATGCGAAAAACTCCAATTGCTGATTTAACTAATGCTGAGAGTTCACGCTTTGCAGGAAGTTCCACTGCTGCTGCTTTTTTATGTGAATTTGTTGAAGAAAAACCATATATCCATTTAGACATTGCTGGAACAGCTGACACTACTGATGGTCGCGGAACTGGTGTTATGATTAAAACTTTATTTGAAATGTTTAAAGGTTAACACCTAACATCTTGCAACTGCAAGATGTTTTTTATTTTATAAAAAATAGATTTACTAATCGTAAATCTATAATCATCGTTTAAACATTTTAATAGACTTCTTGCGATACCCTTTTTTATTAAAATATTATTATAAAATATAATTTATGAGGACATAAAAATATGAACAATAATAAATTTAATACTCTTAATGATAGAGAATGGTTAAGATTAACAGGAATAAAAAAATCCACTTTTAATAAAATGTTAGATATTTTAAAAGTTGCTGAAATAGAAAAATTTAAAAAAGGTGGTAAAACTAATAAATTATCATTAGAAAATAGATTATTGATGACTTTATTATATTGACGAGAATATCAGACTTATTTTCATCTTGGTAAAAGTTTTGATATTAGTGAGGCTAATTGTTATCGTAATATTAAGTGAATTGAAGATATTTTAATTAAAAACTCTGATTTTCAACAACTTGCTGGTAAAAAAGCACTAATAAATGATTATTTTAATGATAAAACTATTATTATTGATGCTACCGAAACTCCAATCCAACGCCCAAAAAAAGACAAAAACAATCTTATTCTGGTAAAAAGAAAAAACACACGATCAAAACACAAGTAATTATCGAACAAGAAACCAAAAAAATTATTGCAACAAGTTTTTCGCTCGGAAAAAAACATGATTATGCTTTATTTAAAGAATCAAAAATCCCAATTTTAAAAAATACCAAATTAATAGTTGATAGTGGTTATCAAGGAATACAAAAAAATCACAATAATGTTCTAATACCTACAAAGAAAACAAAGAAAAACCCTTTAAACAAAGAACAAAAGCAATATAATAGACTAGTTTCAAAAATGAGAATTATTATTGAAAATATTTTTGCTATTCTTAAAAAATTTAAAATTATTACAGAAAAATATCGTAATCGAAGAAAAAGATTTGGTTTAAGATTTAATTTAATTGCCTCAATTTATAATTTACAATTATTATATTTAACATAAAATATTTATTTAAAATTAAATAATTTAAATAATAAATTAATTTTTCGTTGTGGAAAAATATTAAATTTTTAAATAAAAAACATAATTAATTAAAATTATATTTTTCTATTAGTATCTTTTTTACAAATATTTGCAATTTTTTAACAAGTAATGCAAGAAGTCTAATATAAAATACTTTGACGCCTTGACTCATAAAACAGTAACCACCCACTAATAAGACAAATCAAGCAAAGTATATTGCTGGTAATGGCGCTAAACTTAATTGTGGTCCAACTGATGTGTATGGTAATGCAATTCCCACTGCAATCACGGCAGCCCCCGCCACCAATAATTGTCATGATGACATTGATTGAAAGAATGGAATTTTTCTTGTTCGATATAGTTGAACAATTAAAGTTTGTGTTACTAATCCTTCAACAAATCATCCTGTTTGGAATAAAGTCACTTGTTCGGCAGTAATATGTTGTGGATTGCTTAACACTCCAAAGTAGTAACTCATCACAACGAAAGTTAAAATATCAAAAATTGAGGAGACTGGCCCATTAATAAAGACAAACGGTAAAATATCTTTTGTTGTCCATGTTTGTGGTTTTGATAAGAAATCAGCATCAACCTTATCAAAGGCAACTGCCAATTGTGACATATCATACAATAAATTTTGAAATAAAATTTGAATTGGCATCATTGACTGAAATGGCAATCATGCTGATGCTACTAAAATACTTAGCACATTCCCAAAGTTGGAAGCAATTGTAATTTTAATATATTTCAAAATGTTTCCAAAAATTTGTCGTCCTTGGACAATTCCTTTTTCTAATACTAATAGTGATTTTTCCAATAAAATAATATCTGATGCTTCTTTCGCAATATCGGTTGCATTATCAACCGAAATATCTACATCACTTTGGCGTAATACCGGCGCGTCATTAATGCCATCACCCATAAAACAAACAACATGCTTATTTTGTTTTAAAGCAGTAATAATTTTAGCTTTTTGCAATGAATTTAATTTTACAAAAACATTATTTTGTTCAACAACATCACGAAGTTCAAATTCACTTAGCTTTTCAATATAATCACCCGTGACAACCCCTTTAATTTTTAAGTGAACACGATCACAGATTGCTCGTGTTACTTGTTCATTATCACCAGTTAGAATTTTTAACTGTACACCATTTTTGCGTAACAATTGGATCATCTTTGCTGCTGATGGCTTTGATTTATCTAAAAACGAAGCAAAACCATAGAAAATTAAATCCTTTTCATCAGCTGGTGAATAATACGTATCAGTGTTATGACCATGACTATATGCCAAACCAACAACCCGCAACCCTTGAGTATTCATTTGTTCAGTTGTTGCATTAATCATTCGTAAATGCTCTGCAGTTAAATCTTCAACTTGCCCATTATATTCAATTTTGGTGCAATTTTTAACAATTTCTTCAATTGCACCTTTGCAAATTAACGTATGATGCTCATCTTTACCACGAACAACTACTGTCAGCTTACGACGATTAAAATCAAACGGAATTTCATCAATTTTTTGATAATCATTTTTAAAATTTGATAAATGATGATCATCAATATAATGGATAATTGCTTTATCTAAGGGGTTTTTAAATCCCGTTTGAAAATAACTGTTTAAATATAAATATGTTAATAACCGATCATCTTTCTTTTTATCTAATAATTGATAATCAACTAACTCAATTTTATCATTTGTTAAAGTTCCTGTCTTATCAGTACATAAAACATCAATTGCCCCTAAATTCTGAATGGCCTCTAGTTTTTTAACAACAACTTTCGCTTTATTCATCCGGCTTGCTCCACGTGCCAAATTAGAAGTCACAATCATTGGTAACATTTCTGGGGTTAAACCAACGGCAACTGAAATTGCAAATAACAATGCGGTTAATCAATCATTTTTTGTCACCCCATTAATAACAAACACAATTGGCACCATCACAAACATAAAAGATAACAATAATCATGTTGTTCTTTTAATTCCACGATTAAAACTATTTTCTGGTGGTTTAACTTGTAATGTTTTTGAAATTGTCGCATAGTATGTATCTTGACCAACCCCAACAACAATTGCAATTGCACTTCCCGAAACAACACTAGTTCCTGTATAACAGATATTTTCTAATTCTAATAAACTTGGTTTATGTGAGTTATAACCAGCATGCTTTTCAACTGGCAGTGATTCACCCGTTAAACTTGACTGGTTAATAAAAAGCTCATTACTTCATAATATTCGAACATCTGCAGGAACCATATCCCCACTTGATAAATAAATTAAATCTCCTTGTACTAATTCATGAATTTCTAATTCCTTTGCCTCACGAATTAAACTAGTATTATTATTAACGGAAACCTCAGCAACCTTTTCATCATGTTCTAATCGAATCACCGTAATGGTGTTACTAACTAAATCAGTTAATTTTTTTGTAACTAAAAAACTACGAATATCTTGAATGTAAGCAATTGTGGTACTAATAATAATCATAATAGCAATAATAATAACACCAATTATTTCAAAACTATCGCCACCCAAAGTAAAATAACTTACCAAATTATAAGTTGCAATTACTGCTAAAACAATATTAAAGGGGTTTAATAATACTTTTAAAAAATTTTTAAACCAATGAAACTTTGTTTTTTGTTGAGAATTATCACCATATTTTTTTCCCATTTCTTTTGCTTCATCATAATCTAACCCAAAATTTTTAAGATCAAAATGCTCTAAAATTTCCGTTTGCGAAAATTGTGAAATTTGTTTAATTTCATCTGTTTTTAAAAACCCAATTTCCTTTTTTCGTCCTTTAAAGTCTTTATTATCACCTTTAAATTTAGTTATTATTTTCGCCATTACAAAACTCCTTTCTCCTATAAAAATTACATTCAAACCATTATAAATTTAGGACTTTTAACACAATTTAAATTAAATCTGTAAAGTAATAAAATTCCTAAATCCATAATAACTTTCTTTTCATAATTTTTATACATCTGAATAGTTCATACCACAGCCTTTCTTTGTTATTACTTATATATTAATTATAACGAAAATAATGCAAAAAAGTCCAGAATATTAATTAACAAAAAAATAAAAAAATGATATTAATTATAAAATTAATATCATTTTTATTTGTTTTTGGAAAATTTTATTAGATTATATATTATTTTGTATCATAACAGATTAATAAATAATGGCCTAGTTTGGCATTCGCTAAAAAACTAACAGATATTCAGCAATTATGCTTTAGCTTTACTGATTCCTAATAATCGTTTAGTAACTAGGCATTATCCTTTTTCTTAAATATTATAGCAGCATATTATTTTGTTTTGATATCTTGTATAAAATGGCCTCTACTGGGGAACATATTTCTTTCTAAACAACAAAATATACTTTGTATTCAAAAAGATACTTCAAAGTAAAATTGGACAAAAAGACATAGCATTGTGAATAATAATCATTAGTAACCACACACCTTTAATGTTGCTATTTTGGTACCAGTGATAAAAAAAGAGTTCTTCTAAAAAACTAAAACTCTCATAAATTACCAATAAAACAGGTTAATTATTGTGAAAGCATAGTTGTTTTTGTATAATCACGATAAGGAGTATACTTTCATTATTTAATATTTTTTTACTTTAATAAAATTTATATTTTTATTATATCATTAAAAAAGGAAAGTAATCTTAATTTTGACATTAGTATCACTTATTTATTGTTACTCTCTTATAATTCCAAAACTTGTTCAATATCCACTATAAACCGAATAGATAAAGGAACTATCTTTGTCAACACCAAAACGATAATCAAATGTTCAATAAACATTTCCGCCCGATGTCACACCAAGTTTATATGAAGCATTTGGATAAAGCATATTATCATTTCCATCAATATAATATAACATTGCATTAGTTGTTAAAGCTTTATATGACTCACCTAAATAAAATAAATTAAGATCTTCTAAGCCATTAGCATAAGATAATTTTTTAAAACTTGCTTCCAAAATACTTCACATTTTTTTCAAATCACCACTTGATTTTAAATATGTTTTTATTTTATCAAAATCATTTGTTGGAACATGAAAAATTGATCGTTTTCCAGGTAAATATGTTTCAATACGATAATACTTATTAAATGCCGCAATAATATTACCAAAATTTGTTAACTTTTTATTTAATCCTTGATCAGACACTTCAACACTAACATTTAAGTTTTGATTGTTATTATCTGCAACAACTCCTGATAATGGAAACCCAGCAACTTGAACTTTTAATAAGTTAACATTAAATGACCCTAACTGTAGAATTCCTTTATTTGTTTGAAAAATTGGCATAACTGACCGATAAAAATTTAAAAAGTTTTGTCCCGTTAATTGATTAGGATTAAATCCTTCACCACTTCATTTTGCTGTTGTTCGATTTGCAACCAGGTCAAAAACAGCATTAGAACCGGCCGCATTACCGGCCGCCGCTTCCGTAATTGACGCTGATACTAAATTTAACATTCTTTCTGAAACAACAAAAGTAATTTTATCTTTAAATGGTGCTAAATCATCATCGATTTTAATAAGTTCATTAAGTTTATGCATTACAATTGTATCTAATTCTTCATAGTTATTAGTATAAATAATATCAAAATTATCATATAATTTTTTAAAATCTTGATTACTATCAATTTTAATACTTTTAATTTGGTTAAAATAATTAACAATTGGTTTTGCAACTTTTGCTACAACCCCTGATAATAAATCATTAACAATTTTAGCATTTCCAGTTAAAACATATGAAATTGTAACTGGCACTGTTGTTTCCAAACTTTTAAAGCGAACAACAAAATTAAACCTAAAATCCAATCGAACAGCATTGACATTTGTAACATCAACTCCTGTTATTTTTGCTAATTGTGTTAAGTCAATATAATTTAATTGATAATTAATTGAATTCTCCACAACCGCTAATGGTTCATCTGTTGGATAATAATTTGGATAATCGTTAATAATTTCACGATTAATATTTTCAAATTCAGCATTAAAACCTGTTCTAATTAATTGTAAAATTTTTGCTACATCAGGATTATCAATAACAAGCACAACTGATGGATTAGTTAATGTTACCATTTTATATAATTTTTCAAAACTAATATCATAGTTTGTTTCATCAATCATTGATTTTTTTGAAGCATATTTTTGCAAGCTATTTGAAGCTCGCTTTGAAATTTCATTTAAAATTTTTGCATCCTTCGCAGCAGCTGGTTCATCAGTTGGCTCATTATCATCAGTCATCTTATTACTACAACTAATAAGGAAAGTTGTCCCTGTATTTATTAGACTTCTTGCGATACCCTTTTTTATTAAAATATTATTATAAAATATAATTTATGAGGACATAAAAATATGAACAATAATAAATTTAATACTCTTAATGATAGAGAATGGTTAAGATTAACAGGAATAAAAAAATCCACTTTTAATAAAATGTTAGATATTTTAAAAGTTGCTGAAATAGAAAAATTTAAAAAAGGTGGTAAAACTAATAAATTATCATTAGAAAATAGATTATTGATGACTTTATTATATTGACGAGAATATCAGACTTATTTTCATCTTGGTAAAAGTTTTGATATTAGTGAGGCTAATTGTTATCGTAATATTAAGTGAATTGAAGATATTTTAATTAAAAACTCTGATTTTCAACAACTTGCTGGTAAAAAAGCACTAATAAATGATTATTTTAATGATAAAACTATTATTATTGATGCTACCGAAACTCCAATCCAACGCCCAAAAAAAGACAAAAACAATCTTATTCTGGTAAAAAGAAAAAACACACGATCAAAACACAAGTAATTATCGAACAAGAAACCAAAAAAATTATTGCAACAAGTTTTTCGCTCGGAAAAAAACATGATTATGCTTTATTTAAAGAATCAAAAATCCCAATTTTAAAAAATACCAAATTAATAGTTGATAGTGGTTATCAAGGAATACAAAAAAATCACAATAATGTTCTAATACCTACAAAGAAAACAAAGAAAAACCCTTTAAACAAAGAACAAAAGCAATATAATAGACTAGTTTCAAAAATGAGAATTATTATTGAAAATATTTTTGCTATTCTTAAAAAATTTAAAATTATTACAGAAAAATATCGTAATCGAAGAAAAAGATTTGGTTTAAGATTTAATTTAATTGCCTCAATTTATAATTTACAATTATTATATTTAACATAAAATATTTATTTAAAATTAAATAATTTAAATAATAAATTAATTTTTCGTTGTGGAAAAATATTAAATTTTTAAATAAAAAACATAATTAATTAAAATTATATTTTTCTATTAGTATCTTTTTTACAAATATTTGCAATTTTTTAACAAGTAATGCAAGAAGTCTATTAATGTTATAGTCCCCAAAATGCTTAATAGTTTTTTCATAATAAAATATTCTCCTTTGTATTTTTCTATATAATTCTTGATTATGGCAAAAAAGCAAGTGGATTTTACATAAAAAATAAACTTTTACCTATTTTAGGGGATAAACTAAGAAAAACTCCCCTATTCAACAGATTTATTCCCCTACCAAAAAAGGGGAATTTATTAACAATAAAAAAAACATATCTTTTAGATATGTTTTTTTTATTGTTAACTACGTTTCATTATCTTTACTTTCTTCAAGATTATCTGTTCTGTTAGCACTATTATTTTGAACATTTATGTCGTTCTTAAAAGTAATATTTTTCACTTTTGTTTCATTATCTCTCATTCATAAACCAAGTCATGGTAAAACTAAAATTAAAAGTAATCAAACAATTGCTAAAATTGGTCCTGTTTTTTCTAACATTACAATTGCATTTAAGAAATATGAATAAACATTATAAATAATAACTGTTACAATACAAAGCACACTAATCACAGCAGCTGGAATAAAATATCAATTTTTAGCTGTTTTAATCCGTTGGTGATAACGATTTCAAATTCCTAACCCAATAATTGCGCCATACATTAGAAAAGCCACAACAACACCAGCATTACTAATAAAATCATAAAAATTATACGTTTCTTTTGCAAAAATGGTTGGAATTCCCATAATTAACCCTCATACTAATGTTATGATTACTGCTGCAACAAAGTTTGCTAAATTAAGACTACGCTTCGCAACAATTTTATTACACAATTTTGTCCCAATAATAAAATTATCTTCAATTGATGAACGAGTTAATTTTACCATTGAGAAACTATAACCATTTAAAGTTCCAAAAGCACTAATTAAAATAAAGAAGAAAATAACTCGTTCAAAAACTTTATTTGCAACAGGATTATTAAAAATCTTTTCCGCGGCAGCAGCAACGCTTCCACTAGCATCTAAATTTAAAGTTCCAATTGAAACAATTAGATAAAGAATAGTAACTGATGTTAATCCTAATACTAATGCTAATGGAATATTACGTTCTGGTTTTTTAACATCTTTTTGAATATATGTTGTTGATAAAAACCCATCAAATGAAAATAAAATTCCCGGCAAAGCCATTAAAATCATTTCAAATCCGCTTTTGTTTGATACCAATTTATATTTATCAGGATCTCCTAAACCAGATTCACTAAAAGCATTTGGATCATTTTTAAAAAAGAACATTCCAATTAAACCAACTAAAACTAACGGAATTAACTTTAAAACAACGGTTGTCATTTGAATATACTTCCCAGTTTTTTCTAAATAAGTACAAATATACATTAATAAAATAGTATAAAAAACCGCAAAAAAGGTTAATATTAACTGATAATTTCCATAACCACCAACCCTTTCACTAAACGCAACTTCGGCCGCTAAGTCACCACCAAAAGCTCAAATTGATGCTTTTGTTGTATAATAAGCCACCGTAAAAGTAGTTAACGGAATGTAAATATGATTCATTGCATTTCGGACAACACGGCCAAAACGTTGACCACCAAATAATTTTGCATATAAAGCAATTCCTGAATTAGAATCTTGTTTTGCCGACGAAATTTCCATAAACGATAATCCAAATGAAAGTGCCATAACACCTCCTATAATTCAAGCAATTAACCCTAAAATTCCATTACCATTCGTTAGACCATAAACCCCCTCGTTTTTAAAGAAGATTCCTGTTCCAACAACTGTTCCAACAACCATACAAAAGCACATAAAAAATCCATATTTTTGAGCAGCCTTTTTCTGCATAATTTAACATCGCCCTTTCCATTAATTTATTTTTTTCAGTTCTCAAAATTATAAAACGCTAAATAATAATCTTCCTATATTATTTAATGTCAAAATTTTAACACAAGTATATTTAAAATTTTAACATTAAAATAGTAATTCCATTAAAAAATAAAAAGAATAAGCCTTTTTATTGGTCATTCCTTTAAAATATTTCATTATTTTGTTTTATAATCAATTTTTAACCACTTTAATATAACCAACTTTTGATAATTGTGCGGTAATACAATATGCCGCAATGACACCCAACACAATTGGAATATATATCAATGGTGGCGCGGTCATTGGAAAGACATTGTTAAAGACATATGGAATTAAGAATCCTAACACCACAACAAGTGTTGTTGATACATTAACTGGTCAAGTTGGTCTTGATTGAATAAATGGAATTTGTTTTGTTCTAAACATTAACATTACTACTGATTGTGTAATTAATCCTTCAATAAATCACCCTGATTGGAAAATAGCAATATGGTAAGCAGCATTAGCTGAATTTGGATCAGCAGCATATGCATTAAAGACACCAAAGCCATATCCTAAAATAACAAAGGTAATTATGTCAAAGACACTACTAATCGGACCATTAACAAAGGTAAACGATAACATTCCCTTTGTTCGTCAACGTTGTGGCTGTAGTAAGAAATCTTCATCAACACGATCAAACACAATTGCGAATTGTGAAAAGTCATAAATTAAATTTTGGAATAACATTTGTACTGGCAGCATTGGCGTGAATGGTATTCACCAGGCCACAACAATTAATGTAAAAACATTTCCAAATTGTGACGCCATTGTTATTTTAATATATTTTAAAATATTTCCAAATGTTAAACGCCCTTGTTCAATTCCATGTTCAATTACATCTAATGATTTTTCTAATAAAATAATATCTGATGCTTCTTTAGCAACATCAGTTGCATTGTTAACTGAAATTGCAATATCACTTTGTCGTAAAACAGGAACATCATTAATTCCGTCACCCATAAAACCAACAACATGATTATTTGCTTTTAATAAAGCAATAATTCTTGATTTTTCAATTGGATTTAGTTTAACAAATACATTATTAATTTCAACGGCACGTTTTAATTCATAATCAGTTAATTTGTCTAACTCTTCACCAGAAATAATTCCTTTAATTTGCATCCCAACCCGTTCACAAATTGAACGAGTTACAGCAGCATTATCCCCTGTTAAAATTTTTAAATCAACTCCACGAGCTGCTAATACTTTTACCATTTTTGCTGCTGATGGTTTTGGAACATCTAAAAATGTTACATATCCATAAAAAATTAAATCTTCTTCATCACTAACACTATATGCTTTTTTATTATCGCTGACAACTTTATAACCAATTCCTAAAACACGATATCCTTGATTATTTAAACGTGTTACAGTACTAGTAATTTGTTTTTTCATTTCATCATCTAAATCAACAATTTTATTTTGATAATAAATTTTATTTGATACATTAATGATTTCTTCAATTGCACCTTTTGAAATTAATTTTGTTTCTTCTTCGTTTTTAACAATTATTGTTAAACGACGACGTTCAAAATCAAAAGGAATTTCATCAATTTTTTGATATTTATCAGGAGTAAAATGATGTAAACTATCTTTAACATGATCTATAATTGCGCTATCTAGTGGATTTTTAATTCCCGTTTGAAAATAGCTATTTAAGTATAAAAGTTTCAATAAATCTGTTTCTTTTTTATTATCTAAACTTGCATAATTAATTAACTCAATTTTATCATTTGTTAACGTTCCTGTTTTATCAGTACACAAAACATCAATTGCTCCTAAATTTTGAATTGCCCCTAAATTTTTAAAAACAAGTTTGCTATGGCTCATTTTACGAGCCCCACGTGCTAAATTACTTGTTACAATCATTGGCAACATTTCTGGAACAATCCCAACTGCTGCCGCTGCTGTTCATGTAAGCCCTCCTAGTCAATCATTTTTAGTTCCTGAATAAATTAGGTAAATAATTGGTGCCATAATTAGCACAAACATAATTAACAAAAATGTTACACGTTGTACTCCTGTTTGAAAATTTGTTAATGGACGTTTTTCTTGTAATGCACTTGAAATTGATGAAAAGTATGTTTTGGTTCCAGTTTGAACAACCATTGCAATTGCACTTCCTGAAACAACACTTGTCCCCATTAAACAAATATTTTCTAATTCTAATAAATTAGTATTATCTGTTATTGCATGCTTTTCAATTGGCATTGATTCTCCTGTCAATGAAGCATGGTTAATAAATAAATCACGACTAACTAAAATTCGAACATCGGCAGGAACCATATCCCCGCTTGATAAGTAAACCAAATCACCAGGCACTAGATCACGAACATCAATATCTTCTCCTTTTTTAATTAATTCAAACACATTATTATGATTAATGTTGCCATATCCTTCAATATCACGAATTACCATTGCCTTATTACTAACAATACTAATTAATTTTTTTGTGACAAAGTGGGCTTTAATTGTTTGAATATAAACAACAGTCCCACTTGCAAAAATCATTATTGCAACAATAATTGCTGGTAAAACATCCGTAATTCCCCGTTCTGCAACAGGAGTAGAGAAAAATTCATAAAAGTTTCAAACACTAATTGCCATTAAAACTAAGTTAAATGGTCCAAAAAATGATTTAAAGAAATTTAAAACTCAATTAAATTTTGTAGCATCTACTTTATTATATCCATATTCTTTTTGTAAATTTTCTACATCAGTAGTTTTTACACCAAACTGATTATCTTTAAATTCAGTTAATAATTCAGTTTGGTTAAGTTTTGAACATGATTTTAATTTTTTATCATTAAAATTTAGCTTTTTTAATAAAGCTTCTTTTGTTTTATCTCTCCCAAACATGTTCTGCTTCCTTTCCTACTTTGTTTCTTGACACAACAAAATAAGAAGATAAATTAGCGCAAGCAAAAATATTAATAATTATGCATAATTACGGTGATTATCTCTTTGATGGTCAGAAACAATATTAAATAATGTATTACTCTTATTAAAATTAATACCCTTTGTTAACCGGTCCCTACTGGTTCCGGACTGTTCCTGTTGTCCAAGCATAGAAATATCACCACTCTTTCTTTCGTTAAAAATAATACACATATATTCTAACATAAAAAAATAAAGTATATACTTTTTATAT
>NZ_JXYY01000118.1:0-1076 GCF_016082235.1 Spiroplasma sp. hyd1 | reverse complement strand
TTCTCTTTTTTATTCAGAAAGGAATACAGAAATGAAAAAACTACTAAGTATCTTAACTATATCAACATTGACAGCAAGTGTACCCGCGCCGTTGTTGCTTGCCAACACGGTTCAAACTCGTGTCAAACGCAATGTTATAACATCTAATTCAAACAACGACTACCTACCAATAAAAGAAATTGATGGTATTGAAAAGAGTATTTTTTATCCTGCTGTTGATAGTAAAGACAACATTTATTTTATTCAAAGTGGTAAGTTGTTTGTGTTGAAACAGGGTTCAGACACACCAACCAAAATAAATGGAATAAATGATGATATGTTTTCGCTTGCTGTTGATAACAGCAACAACATTTATTATATTAAATCTAATATGGAAGGGACATTTGTGTTGAAACACGGGGAAACAACACCGACACAAATTGATGGTATTGATAAAACTGTTAATTCGCTTGCAGTTGATAGCAAATACAATATTTATTGTGCTACTGATACTGGTGCGTTTGTGTTGAAACACGGGGAAACAACACCAACCAAAATAAAAGGTATTAATGAAAAAATAAATATTATTAAAACTGACAGTAAAAATAATATTTACTATGTTATAACTGGGGCAGATGACTTTGCGTTTGTGTTGAAACAGGGTTCAGACACACCAACCAAAATAAATGGAATAAGTAATGTTATTTCGCTTGCTGTTGATAACAAAGATAATGTATATTTTGGTTCTGTATTTTATAATTTTAGTATTTTGCAAACTACTTTGTCGTGGGTAAAACAACAAAGTCAGTTTGTGTTGGTGGATAGTAGTAAAACGCAAACTTGAACACGAAATGACTTGATTGCGGTTGATGGGGAGGTTAACATTGATATTGCTAACCCAAACATTGATAAAGTTGTGTTTGATAATGTTGAACAACCACAAATAAGTAAACAATGAAAAATCAATGTTAAACCTGAAACTGCACCACGAGACCATAATTTACAAGTAATGTTTACTTTGGATGGTAAACAATATACCAGTGAAATTACGGTCTCTATGCAGGCGAAAATTGACCCGCCAACACCGCCAGTGCAAC
>NZ_JXYY01000031.1:0-12767 GCF_016082235.1 Spiroplasma sp. hyd1 | reverse complement strand
TCTTTAATTATTAAGGACTATAAAATAATGTTTTTTTATTTAAAAATTAACTTAAAAAAAAGTTAATTTATTGTAGTTTGTATTCTAGGTTATAAATTATAAACCTGATTTTTGCATTTTATAGACTTGTTTTAAAACCATTTTACGAGGTAAGTGCTTTGCGAAAAAAACATTAATTTTATTTTTACTGCCAATTAAAACAACGTCTCTTTTTGTTTGATTAATTTTTTTAAAAGCAATTTTAGTAAATTTAGTAACATTCATGCTACCAGGTGGTAGTTTTTTACTTTGATATTGGGCTCTATTTCAAAAGTCTGTTTTGATTGGACCGGGACATAACGCAATTACCTTTAATTTAGATTTTTGTTGTTGCAATTCAAAATTTATTGCACAACTAAAATTTAAAACATAACTTTTTGAGGCAAAATAAGTGGCATATAATGGTCCTGGTTGGAAGGCGGCGATGGAAGCGCGAGGTTAATAATTCTTTTTTCGGTGTTAGTTTTATGATATTTTAAATAGAAGTATTTAGTCATAAATTGGAGACTTTTAATATTCAAATCAATTAAATTTAGTTCATCATCAATGTTAGTATTCTCAAACATTCCGAAAACACTAAAACCAGCATTATTGATCATAATATCAAAATCAATTTTATTAAGTTCAGAAATTAGTTTTCTGTTGGTTGCAATTTGACTTAAATCACAATTAAATGTTTGTAAATAACTGGTTAGATTTTGTTCTTTTGCTCAGATTGTAATTGGTGTTGTATTTCTTGCCACACAAAAAACATTAATATGGTTCGTTAAGTATTGTTTTGCTAATTCAAAGCCAATTCCTTTGCTTGCTCCTGAAATAAAGACACTTTTAATGTTATTTAATTTCATTTTAGTTCCCCCTTTATTGTTATTTTTTTAGTTGTTCAATTTGTTTTAAAAAGGTTGAAGAAATTTCCGTTAAGCCATAATCAGCAACAAAGAAGATTGTCTCAAGATTTTCATTTAATTTTTTATTAGCAAAAGCTAATTCCATTTCATATTTTAAATCATTATTATTTCGTAATCCTCGAATAATATAGTTAACTTTTAATTCTTTTGCAAAATCGCTGGTTAACATTTTATCATTAATGACAACTTCAATGTGTGGATTAATTTGTTGACAAACAGCAATAACTTTTGCTGCCCGGATTTTAATGTCAGTTTGTCCTGTTTTTTCTAAGTTATTAGTAACAACAACATACAATTTTGAAAAGAGAGCACTAGCTTTTTTAATAATATTAAGATGTCCATTATGAATTGGGTCAAAACTACCCGGAAATATTGCTTTCAATTTTATTTCACATCCTTTTGATTGCTTTTATTATTTTAACTGAAAAAATGTGGTATTATAATGGTAATAAGATATTTTTTAATTATTTGTATATTTTTTTAATACTAATGTATAATAATTAAGATTACATTTATTTAATTTAAGAAAACAATGTAAAAAGCATTTAAATAATGAAATGTAAATGAGTACTAAACAAAAAAGAATAGAAAGAAGTAGATTTTAATTATGGCAAAAATTAGTTTTTTCGCTCTTGGTGGCCTAGATGAGCGAGGTAAGAATTTATACTGTATCGAAGTAGAACAAGATATTTTTATTTTTGATGCAGGAACAAAAAACCCTGAACGAGGGATTTTAGGGATTGATGTAGTAATATCAAATTTTGATTATTTAAAAGAAAATCGTGCCCGTATTAAAGGGATTTTTATTACAAAACCTTCTGATGAATGTTCAGAAGCATTAACTTATATGTTAAAAGAATTAGCGGTACCAGTTTATGGTAGTGATTTAACATGCAATGTTTTAAAATTCCATTTACAACGTTTTAAAGTACGTGGTAAAGAAGAATGTTTTAATGTTATTAATGCAAAGGATGTTCTTGATTTTGGAACATGTCAAGTTGAAGTTTTTTCAACAACAACAAATATGCCAAATAGTTTTGGATTTGCATTACACACACCAGATGGAACAATTATTTACACGGGGGATTATATTTTTGATGCCAAAGCTGATCCAAACTTTGCAACTGATTTACAACACTTAAATCAAATTGTTGCTAAAAATAAGGTGTTATTATTTTTATCTGAAGCTTCAACAGCATCACGACGCGATTATACAGCACCAAATCATAAAATTAAAAATTATATTGAACGAGCAGTCAAAGAAGCAGAAGGGCGGATTATTTTAGCTTGTTTTGATCAAGATTTACATAAAATTAGTGAACTTTTTGACTTAGTACGAGAAAATAATATTTCAGTTGGAATTTACGGTCAAACCTTATTAGAATCATTAAAAGTGTTATCAGATAGTAATAAATTAAACTTTAACGGGATTAATATTAAAGGTTTACAAGAAGCGGTTAAAGAAGAAAAATCATTAATTATTGTAACTGGTAGTGGTGAACGTTTATATAGTCGTTTAATTAAAATTGCTTCTGGGAATGATGATATTTTAGATATTAAAGAAAGCGATATGATTATTTTAGCAACCCCACCAAATCCAGGAAGTGAATTAAACCATGCTAATGTTTTAGATGAATTAGCACGAACAGTGGCAAAAACAATTGCTTTATCGGATAAAAAAGTTTGAACAATGACAGCAAGTTATGAAGATGTTAAATTAATGAGCTCAATTATTAAACCAAAATACTTTATTCCCGTCAAAGGATTATACAAAGACTTTGTCCAAGCAAAAACTGCGGCAATTGAAGCTGGTATTAACCCAGACCATATTTTTATTGTTGATAATGGTGATGGTGTTGAATTTGTTGATTGTGAATACACAAAAACAACAAATAAAGTAAAAACAGCCGATTTATATGTTGATGGAATTGGTGTTGGTGATATTGGGGCTGTTGTTTTAAATGAGCGAAAACAATTAGCAACCGATGGAGTTGTTATTATTGGTGTCTCAATTGATGGTAAAACAAAAGAATTAGTTTCCTTAATTGATACACAAATGCGAGGAGTAATTTATATTCAAGAAAATAATGATATTTTTCGGAAAATGCAAAAGGTAATTATTGACATTATTGAAAAACATTATAAAAAAGCTGTTGCTGGTGAAATGTATGATGTTAATGAAGTTAAAAATGAAATTAGATTAACAATTAGTTCATTTGTTAAAACGGAAACAGGGAAAACACCAATTATTTTAGCAATTGTGAATGAAATTTAATTTTATGATATATTTATAGTATATAAATATTTGAAACTTTTTAAATGTATGGTCATATTTAAAGGAATTCTTAAATATTTAGGATTTTAGGAGGGCTGCACCATGAAAAAGAAATCTTATGATGATCACCTTTTAAATGATCATAATGAGAACACTGCAATCTTAAAAGTCGAAAAAAAGCAACATCGTAATGATTCAATCGGGTGAGTAATCGGTGCGTTGTTAGTTACTTTTTTTACGATTCTTGCGGTGGGCCGAATTACTTTAATTGGGCAATTTTTAGATGATGTTTTATTTACATTTGCTTTTGGTTGATTTAAGTATTTACTATATTTAGTATGCTTAGTGCTTGGAGTTACAATTTTTATCGGTGTACGGATTAAATTAAAGAGTCGGGTATGCTGAATGATTATTAGCTTTGTTATTTTATCTTGTTGATTAGTAAGTAGTGTTTTACTAATTTATCAATATGCTAATGGTCAAATTGCCTTTTTTAATAAAACCGTTTTTTTAGATGTTATTAATAATTATTTAGCACATTGACAGGATGCTTCAATTTTTAATGCTAATCCAAGTCATCCGATTACTTTTATTGGATTTAATGGAGCTTGAATTACCTTATATGCTGGTGGCGGAATTATTGGAAATTTCCTGGCGGGAATTTTTAGTTATACCACAATTTTTGGTTCACTAATTTTTTGTTTATTAACTTTTTTATTATGAGGAAGTTGAGTAACAACCGAAACAGTTTGAGGACTGTTTTTACCAAAAGCACAACGCCAACAACAGGGGTTGCGTGTGTTAAGATTATCAGCTAATCGCCGCCAAAAACAAAATATTTATCAATCATTTAATATTCCTGATGAGGAATTATTTTCAGCTCGCCAAGTAATGCATACAACGGAAGCATCAGATATTACTATTCAAATGCCTTCTTATACCGCTTTACATGATCAACGGTTAATTGATGATTTAATTGCGAATGATTTTGTTGGGAAGAAAAAAGGGAAACAAAATTATGTTCGTTTTGATGAACAAGAAACAATGCAATCGAGAATGTCTGCTGATAAATTTAATGATTATAATCCAACGCCACCGCAACGAACACCAAAAGTTTCGCCAACACCAGACCAATATATTCAACCACGTAATCGTCAAAATAATAATTATCTTAATAAGAATATTGATGACTTACCAGTATATAGTTCCGCTTATGGCAAAGATGTTAATATTGATGCTGCTCGTGATAAACTGAATTCCGAGACAAATATTACACCATTTGGGAAAATTAATCGTAATCTTAATCCAACCAAGGTTAAACAAACATCATTTTATGATGATCATGTTCAGGTTGATGATTTTAATGTTGCAGAACCACAAGACTATGATCAATTTGATTCAAATGTGCTTAATGATGATGGGATTTATCATCGTCAAAGTAATCAACCAATTTTTAATGAACCTGCCCCTTATCAAACAGAATATTATCCTTCATATGAACCGCCCTTAATGAGTGGGAATAATTTTAATATGCCACCGCAACAACGCCGTGCTTCAAAGCCAAAAACAATTGAAGTTAATAAAAAACTTAGCCAAGCTGCACCGCGTCGTAGTAGTTTTAATAATCCACATTATAAATTACCAAATTTAGGATTATTAAATCCAAAAGAAGATAATCGGCGAAATAATGAACGTAATAAAACTTCTGCGCAAAAGAAAGCGGTTAAAATTAATGAGGTCTTTCATCAATTTAATATTGCCGCTAGTGTTCAAGGTGTTAATATTGGACCAACAATTACAAAATTTGAAGTTCAAATGCAACCTGGTGTGAAAGTTAATAAAATTATGAATTTAGAAAATGATCTAAAATATGCTTTAGCAACCCAAAATGTTCGAATTGAAGCACCAATTCAAGGTAAGTCAGCGGTTGGAATTGAGATAGCAAATGAAATTAGTAGCAAAGTAACCTTACGTGAAATTATGGAACGAGTACCCTTAGAAAAACAAAATAAGAAGTTGTTAGTTGGAATTGGGCGTAGTGTTAATGGTGAAATTATTTTTGTTGAATTAGATAAAATGCCCCATTTACTAGTTGCCGGGTCAACGGGAAGTGGAAAATCAGTATGTATTAATACGATTTTATCATCGTTATTATTACGAACAAAACCATCAGAAGTTAAATTATTGCTAATTGATCCAAAACAAGTTGAGTTAGCAGTTTATAATAATTTACCGCATTTATTAGCACCAGTGATTTCTGATACAAAATTTGCAAATGCTGCTTTAAAAAAAGTTATTGCAGAAATGGAACGCCGTTATAGTATGTTATCAGAACGTGGAGTTAGAAACATTGAAACATTTAATAATAAAGTTTCCCCAAAAGAACGCTTACCATACATTGTTGTTGTAATTGATGAGTTAGGAGATTTGATGATGACAGCGGGAAAAGATATTGAAGATTCAATTATGCGAATTACTCAATTGGCGCGAGCAGCAGGAATTCATATGGTAATTGCAACCCAACGTCCTTCAACTGACGTTATTACGGGGGTTATTAAAACAAATATTCCATCACGAGTTTCCTTTTCTGTTGCTTCTTCGATTGATTCACGCACAATTTTAGATCAAGGTGGTGCTGAAAAATTAATTGGTTATGGTGATATGTTATATGCCCCAGCTGGTCAAAATATTCCAACCCGTGCGCAAGGAGCATTTATTTCCGATGACGAAATTCAACGATTAGTTGATTTTTGTCATGCGCAACAAGAACCTGATTTTGATGAAGAATTTATTAATATTGAGAATTCGAATGAAGTTGGTGGTGGGAATGAAGGTGAAGATATTGACCCAATGTATAATGAAATTAAGCGTTTTGTAATTTTAAATCAAAAAGCATCAACATCGTTAATTCAACGTAAATTTTCAATTGGTTATAATCGGGCAAGTCGGTTAATTGATGCTTTAGAGGACAACGGAGTTATTGGGCCACAAAATGGGGCTAAACCACGTGATGTTTATATTCAAAGCAGTGACTTAGATGATAATGATTTTAGTAGTGGTGGTCAATGATAAGTGGCTTGTTGAAAAATAAATTTTTTATTGTTTATTTATAATATTTATATATAATTAAATATGAAATTGGAAAGAAAAAATTTCAATTAATATTTAAAAATATTAAGATATAATTAAACTATTATGTAATTAACATTAAGGATGAGAAGAAATGGCAAAAAAAACAAAAAAACCAAATTCAAAATTAGAGAAACTAAATGATGTTTCATTAAAATTAACTGATGTTGAATTTCGCTACCGTGAAAATCATCCTAATGCCGTTGATGGAGTTAGTTTTGAAATTAAACATGGTGAATATGTAACAATTATTGGTCATAATGGGAGTGGAAAATCAACAATTAGCAAAATTATTATTGGTGTTTTACGCCCCCAAAAAGGAAGAATTGAAGTTTTTGGGAATGAAGTTCATTCATTAACACTAACTGGAATTCGTAAATTTTTAGGAATTGTCTTTCAAAATCCAGATAACCAATTTATTGGTTCAACTGTTCGTGATGATATTGCTTTTGGATTAGAAAATCGCCAAGTACCACAAAAAGATATGCAAGCAATTATTGACAAAGCCGCTGCAAAAGTAGGAATGAGTAATTTTCTTGACCATGAACCATTAATGCTATCAGGAGGACAAAAACAACGTGTTGCGATTGCTTCGGCGTTAGCATTACAACCTGATATCATTATTTTTGATGAGGCAACAAGTATGTTAGACCCCAAAGGACGTAAAGAAATTAAACAAATTATGGTTGATTTAAAAGAATCGCGCGAAAAAACAATTATTTCAATCACGCATGATATGGATGAAATCTTAAATGCGGATAAAGTTATTGTTATGAACAAGGGTCAAATGGTTAAATGTGGAAAACCACACGAGATTTTGTATGATGAAGAATTTTTAAAATCAATTCATTTAGACGTGCCGTTTGTTTCGCGAGTAATTGATAGCTTACGTTTAAATGGGTTGAATGTTAAAAATACGCTAGATCTTAGAGAGTTGGTGGATGAACTATGTCAAAAGTAAAAAAGAAAACTAAAGTTGAGGCCTTACAAAACACTGATATTACATTTACCGATGTCTCTTATGTTTATGTACCAAAAACACCGTATGAATATAAGTCATTGCAAGATATTAATTTAGTTATTAAACCAGGGAAAATTACTGCTATTATTGGTTCCACGGGGAGTGGAAAATCAACTTTGATTCAACATATTAATGGATTATTAATTCCAACAACAGGAGTTGTTGATGCAAATGGTTTCATTATTAAGGCAAAGCAAAAGCGGATTAGAAATATTAAACAACTACGAAAATCAATTGGTTTAGTATTCCAATTTCCGGAATATCAGTTATTTGAAGAAACAATTGAAAAAGACATTATGTTTGGTCCAATTCATTTAGGTGAGAGTAAAGAAATTGCTCGTGAAAATGCTAAGAAATATTTAACAATGGTTGGTTTACCGTTAAATTATTTAGAACGTTCACCATTTGATTTATCAGGAGGACAAAAACGAAGGGTTGCAATTGCGGGAATTTTAGCAATGGAAGGAAATACTTTAATTTTAGATGAACCAACCGCAGGATTAGACCCGGAAGGAGAAGAAGACTTTATTAAGTTATTTCACCGGATTAATCAAGAACAAAACAAACGAATTATTTTAGTTACTCATAATATGGATCATGTTTTAGAAATTGCTGATGAAGTTGTTGCTTTAAAAGATGGAAAAATTATTAAAATTGGAACACCTTTTGAAATTTTTAAAAACAAAGATTTATTACAAACACTTTTAATTGAACCACCAAAGATTTATAATTTAATTTATCAATTAAAAGAAAAAGGATTTGATTTAACAGATGCTGACATTCGGAATATTGATGAATTAGCAAAAGAAATCATCCAACGTAAAGGCCTAAAAAGAAAGGGGTAAAAAGATGCGCTTATCATTTGGACGTTATATTGCCTACAATTCCGCTGTTCATCGGATGGACCCACGGGTAAAACTATTTATGTTGTTATCATTAATGGTATCAATCTTTTTTTCGACTGGTTTTACCGGTTATGCTATTCTGGGGGTAACCATTTTTACGTTGTTCTTTTTAGCAAAATTACCACCACGATTGCTAGTAGCATTATTAAAACCAATCTTATTTATGTTTGTTGTTTTACTATTAATTAATTGTTTTTTAGTAACCGATGGTTATATTGGTTGACACTGAGGTGGCAAAGCAACAGCAACTGGTCCTTTCGCTCCGGGCGGGAAAAGTTGATTTGCTTTTTCCGAAAAAGCTGTTTTTAATGCGCTGTATATGGCTTGCCGGATTTATTTAATGATTTTAATTACAACCATTTTAACAGTAACAACACAACCATTAGATCTAACATTAGCATTAGAGGATTTATTGAGTCCTTTAAAATTAGTTCGTTTTCCAGTTCATATTTTATCAACAATAATTTCAATTGCCTTGCGAATGATTCCAACGTTAATTGAAGAGGCTGGTCGGATTATGAAGGCTCAAGCTTCGCGGGGAGTTGATTTTCGTAATGGTCATTTTAAAGATAAAATTAAATCAACAACAGCTTTAATTATTCCATTATTAGTATCGGCTTTTCAAAAAGCCGAAGATTTAGCTTATGCAATGGATGCACGTGGTTATGACCCGCATGCAAAACGAACACGTTATCGTCATTATCGTATTCATTTCCCAGATATTTTGTTGTTTATTTTTGGGGTTGGGGTTGCAAGTATTATTATTGCGCAATCAGTTACGATGGGTCAATATCAAGTTTTCTATGAAGTTTGATATTGAGGAACAAATAGATGAGCATTTGGGAAAATTCCAACTGGATTTTTACAAATTCGTATTCTTCACATTGATGATTTTGTTTTAGGATGATAATGTTATCGTTATTATTAACCCTTGAATATGATGGTTATGATTATAGTGGTTGAGTTAAACAAAAAAATGCACGAACAATTCAAAACGAATTAGAAAGAGCATTTTTTCGTGTTTGTCAGCAGCCAGTTTGAACATTGGGTGCTAGTAAGACTGATGCTGGTGTTCATGCTTGTAATCAAAAAGTGTTAGTTAAGATTCCGTTTCAACCACGCAATGTCGATTTTTTTATTAAAACAATTAGCAAAAGTTTACCAATTAATATGAATATTAAAGATTATAAAGTAGTTGCTGATAACTTTAGTGTTCGGACAACAAAATTAAAAGAATATGTTTATACGATTAATGATCATAGTTATGATTTTACTAATCACCGTTATGAATTAAAAGTTGATGAATTATTGGATCTTAAAAAATTACGGCAAGTTAGTCAAGTGTTTGTTGGTGACCACGATTTTGCTTATTTTTCAGGAGTAAAACAAGGCGAAGCAATTAAGACCCAGCGTAAAATTAATAAAATTTATGTTAAGAGAAACAAAGCAAAAAAAATTGAGATACATTTTATTGCAAAGGGTTTTATTCGTTATCAAATTCGGATGATAACACAAAACATTTTAGCGTGTTATTGGGATAGAATTAGTTTAGAACAGTTGAAGGAAGTTTTGGATCATCCTCCAGTTGGTCAAACAACAAAATATTGTGCAAAACCATATGGTTTATGTCTAAAAAAGATTAAATATTAACGAAAGATAAAAACTATCTTTTTTTTATTTTGTANNNTGTAANNTGAAGTGCAACAAATCAACTNNGAAAGGAGTTGATTTTTTNAATGGAAAGAAAACATTATTTTATTTTNCGGTNCTTAGTAACTAAGTATGGAAAAGATAATGTTATTAATACNGTNAATAANATNGTAANTAATAATGNAAAAGAAGATGAATAAATTATCCGCGTAATTTATTAGCGGTAATTTATTCAATATAGTTTATTTTNAGCNTAGCGAACACGCGAAGCGTGCCGCGNAANTTAGATTTTTAGGAGGAATAAGTTATGCCAGNTTGATTAACGACAATTTTTAGTGTTGTTATTATATTAGGTATTTTTGCTTGAATTGGTTTATCNATTTATCAAAAAATTCGNCAAATTCGAGGAAAGAAAAAAGATAAAAAAGAAATTNAAAATAAGGAGGANAANAAATAATGTTAGGTATGTATTTAACAACAGCGGTTAATTTTTTAGCAGATAGTAATACTCCTACTATTTCTGGTGGAATGGATTCTATTTGAAGCGGTTTAGGACAAGCAATGATGAAAGTTAAAGAAGCAATTTATGCTGTGTTACCACAGTTAATGACCTTTTTAGGTGATGCTTGAATTATTTTAATTCCATTTGGAATTTTTGTTATTATTAAGATTTTGAATTTCTTTAGAATTATGATTAAAGGATTTTAATATTTATTATAATTGATCATGTATCTTAGCTGTGGCACACTAGCTTTGCTATTTGATTTATTAATTTTATATTTTCTATTAACGTTGTTAAATAGTATTTTTCAGTGTGCCTTAATTTTTAATTTTATATATTTTAACATTGTTATTACCAATGTTTTTTAAACAATATTAAGTTACATTTNTATAACANTGNTTATTACAGTAAGGAGTAATTTATGNNAAAAAATATAGATNTTGNNAATGATGAAATATTTTCTCAACAAGANCGTGAAAATATTTTAGATAAAGTAAAAAAGATTTATGAAAATAAACTTGCTGAAAAAGATAGAAAAATTGATTTGTTATTAACAGCAAATAAACAAATTACTTATTCTAGTAAAACTAGACAATATAGTCAATTAAAGAAAAGTGATGTTGAAGTTAAAGTATGATGTTATACTTGTGAATGCTGAGTTACAGATGATATTCAAGATTGTTATTGTCAATGTACTTGTATTTTTGGCGAAGATAGTGATTATGATTGTATTTATGAAGAAGATATTAATGTAAACAGTGAATGTTCACGTAACAAAGAATGAACTTGGCAATATGAAATTTCTGAAATTCAATATAAAGCTTTGGAGGAATAATTATGCAAGATTTATTAGACGAAATTAAAATGAAAATTAAAACTATGCAAGCTACTTTGATTCAATTGAATGAATATGAAATTCATTATGAATCTATTAACATTATTCGAAAAGAAATGAGTTTTTATCAACATGTTGCAGAAGAGTTAGAAAAGAAAATTGATACTAAAGAGTATGATTAATTATGTCAGTTGCTAAAACATATTTTTATAATCATATTTCAACACCAAAAGGAATTGCTTTATGCGTTTTATGTAACAAAATTTTAATTGATGAAGATATTAAAATATGTTTTTTAAATAATTGTGGTGATACTAATTTAAAATACCAAAAAGAATATTGTGATAATTGTCATTGAATTTTTCATCAAAAATTAAGAGAAAGGAAAAAATAATGTTAGGAATTTGAATATTTTTTGTTAAACGTAAATGTCAAATTTGTCATTCTATTTTGAATAAAAAATTTGTTGGTAAATTATATTTTAAGTTAAATATTTGTTCAATGCAGTGCAATAGAAATCGAGTTGATTTGAGTAATGTATCAGAAACCAAATTATAACAAAAGCCCAAATCCGTTTAATACTATCAAAGTAATTAATATAAAATGATTTATTGGTTATAACGGTTTTCAATCATTTAGAAAAATAATTGGAAGTAAGTGATTTGCTGGTATTGATACCAATAAAAATGAACTTTATATATGAAAGTAAGGTGTTTTTATGAGTTTTTATAAGAAGAATATTAATGTAAAAAATTATTTTATTCGAAGAGAATTTATAATTTTTCAAACTGATAAAGCTTCATTTATAAATTTGCCTAATCATAATCGCCATATTGGTTTCTGATTAAGCAATAAGTTTATTTACNTTAGTNAAAAACATTCTGATCAAGTAGCTATTGGTTTGATTTATGATAATTCTTATCCTATTGTGAAATATGATGAAAATTTAAAACGTCATGTGTGAAAGTATTTGACTGGAACAGAAATAATCAATTTGTATAATCAATATAAACAAAATTATTTTACACAAATGAAAAAAGCAATATTTCCCGGTGAACCTCAAAAAGTAAAAACAACTAACAATAATTTAACAAATTGAAGTGATGAAAAAGTAGATAAATTATTGAATGACTTGAAGGACTTAAATTAATGAGTTTATATGAAATTTGAGTTCAATTTATAACTTACATTATTGGTTCAAATGCCCCCGAATTTTTATATGTTATATCTTTTGTATTATTTATTGTTTTATTTTTTGGTATCTTTTTTAAAATCATTCAAAAAATGTGAAGCTTTTAAATTATGACAAAAGATTGAGAAAAATTAAAAGAGTTTTTTATTCATGTATTTTTGTTTATAGATAAAACAAATGTTAAAACTATTACAACNTGNAATTTGACTCAAAATGAATATTTAACTTTAATGNTTGGTGTTTGAATTGTGATTTTATTTTTAACATGGTTTTTATTGTGAATGGTTTTTAAAATAGTTAGTTGTTTTAAA
>NZ_JXYY01000030.1:0-2209 GCF_016082235.1 Spiroplasma sp. hyd1 | reverse complement strand
ATATGAATAATTCTTTTCCAAAAGGATTAAAACCNAAAAATAATAATATATAGGGCATTATTNGGTGTGAATGNCCGTAGTATTGATAAAAAAATACTAAGTATTTTTATCACTCTCCTTTCTGATTTGTGGGGAGAGAAAACCATAATAAATACTGTGTGATTTTTTATAAATAACTATTGGAGGTAAAATGAAAAAGTTNATATTTTTCTTAAAAAATTATTGTTATATTAGTGGTTCAATGATTTTGTTTAGTTTAATTGATTTGTTATTTTGAATTATTTCGTTAAATTATACTGGCTTAGTATTTTGATTATTATTTACTTTACAATGTGTTTACTTTGTTTGATGACTATGAAAAAATATTTTTTATCAGTTAAATGCGTTTAGATTAGTTAATTTTGTTTGAGATAATCCTTTGTCAGTAATAATTGGTAAATTAGGAACTGGTAAAACGCTACTTTTAACTTATTTGTCAGAAACAATGAAATTATTAACAGATAAAATTTATAGTAACTATCCATTAGAAGATGACAAAGTTAAAGTTTTAACGTTTAAAAATTTAGACTTTACTGATCGAACAAAAGCAGTTCCCCCTGATGATAGTTTAATTTTGTTTGATGAAAGTTTTTTGTACATTGATGGTACAAGCCCACATGATGAAAAAGTAACTCATCGTGGTAAAATTCCTTGAATTGTGTTGGCTAGGCATTTCGGACATCGTGCTTTATTTACAGCTCAACGGGAAGGCATGCTTTGAAACAATATTCGGCAATTAGCAAGTAGTATTATTATTCCAATTTCACTGAAAAAACCTACTGCTAAAAAAGGATTAAATTTTTTTAATCGTTTCTTTATTATGTAAATTGGTATTTTTCAAGATATTACTGATTATGAAATTTGAAAAACCGAGTCTGTCAAACGTACAGCGGAAGGTAAACGTGCAAAACATAGATCTGATGTTGGATTAGGAATTCGGTTTTTTAAGATTATTATTCCATTAGAAATTGCTCAAAAGTATGAAAGTAAATGATTATCATTTGCTCGTGATCTAAAAAATGATGATGTTCCTATTACTAAAGAATATTATTGAACTCAACTTAAAGATTTAACAATAAAAGAACGTTTAGATTTATTAGATATTGATATTTTGAAAAAGAATTTAAAACCTAAAAAAGAAAAAGGAAGTGATAAGAATGATTAATTTATTANCNGAAAATAATGGTAATTGAGACAAGATTTTTAGTTTTATTATTTTTGATGTGATTTGAAATACTAAGTTACCTATGACAAATACAACGATTGCTTATTTTATAATCTTTTTTATGGTTATTAAATTATCAATTTATGCAATACATGGTACTTATACACAATATAATGAGTTAGGTTCAACTGTTCAAAATAGTACATCANANATNTATTCNNCNACNGCTCGTGGNGTNTCNGATACTAANCAAGGTATGCAAAAACATNTTAAAGAGCGTAAACANTTTAAAATTAATCGTAATAAACAACAATTATCAAGTTTAGCAAAACAAGCAAAANCAAGAGAACAAGGATATNGGAGAGTGCATAAATAATGATTAGATTAGTTTTATTNGTTGCAGCAATNGCTATTTTTGGTACNGGTTTTATNACNGTNATTATAAATCAANTNACATCAGCAAAAAATATNATTATGGANNTATATAATTCAGATACNTGGTTACTTTCGTTGTTTGNTAAAATGGCAATNTTNTTTAGTCATCCGTTAATGCTTACAATNTCAAGTTTATATATTTTAGGTTTTATNGTTTCAAAAACNTTNTATAGTTAGGAGCGGTTAAATATGAAAAAGACAATATCTTTATTTTCAATATTTATTTTAGGTATTTTAAGTTTAGTGATTCCTTTCATCACTTTAACGGCATTTAAACCTTTAAATCAACAAACTTATAACATTGAACAACAAGCAACAGGAATAAATGAAACTGATTTTATTAATACAATGTTTTTACATAGTAGTTTTTTTGAAAATTGGTCAGAAACAAATTACTTTATTAATCCAACTTTAAAAACATCACAAACATTAACTTATAATGATAAGTGATATTTAGATTTTTTAAAGGATAGTTATTCAACTGGAATTTCATTTGATAAACCTAGTGATGAATTCATGGATTTATATAAAAATTGAGATACTTATGCTAAACAATAGACTTCTTGCAAT
>NZ_JXYY01000034.1:0-14301 GCF_016082235.1 Spiroplasma sp. hyd1 | reverse complement strand
TTTTTGCAGCATTGTTAACTTTTTTGTTTTTTACAATCGGTAGTGTGATTGGTGCAATTACAAGACAAACTTTTACCGCAAGTTGGAATAATATTACAATTTATTGGATTAGTACTGTTGTTCAACATTGACTTTGTCCAATTATTTTTATTATTTATTTTTGTTTTAGGTTTGAAAAAAATAATTAATCATCGTGATTTTTATGCACGAAAGTTATACAAGTTTTATCTTCATCCCATTTTCTAAACAATTTTTATTGCTTTACGACAAATAGTATTATTGTTAACTCCGATTGATGAAAAGTTATGAAATTATAGTACTCCTGCCAAAAATTATTATGTTCCATATTTTTTTCAAGATTTTCGGAAACCAGAATATTATATTTTATATTTAATTGTCTTAAGTTTAATTATTGCGTTATTAGTTTCAATTGTTGTTAATTTAAATAATTTGTTAGTTAATCGTCAAAAAATTAAAGAAAATCAAGAAAAGACAAATTAAAATAACATAAATTTTTATTTTACGGTAAAATTGGAGTACATAATAATTTATAGAAATAGAGGGATATGATATTATGACACAACAGAATAATTTCTGAGCAGATGTTGAAAAAGGAATGATGAATTATTTAACAAAATATATTGATCTTTTTGAAGTAGATTATCAAAAGGATACGGCAGAAAAAAACCCAAAAATTGAAGCATTTTTAGCAGGAGCTAAATTTAAAACTAATTTTGAGGATTTATTTAATTTTGTTAAAACAGAAATTAAACCTTTATTTGATGATATTAGAACTGAATATTTAGAAGATAAAACACCCGAAGAAGTTGATCAAAAGAAAGTGACAACACTAATTGAAGTAAGTAAATTATTTAATGCAATTATTCCGTTACCTCGTTTTTTAAACGATTTTATGGCTAGTGCCAAAGAATCAAGTCCAGTTGATTTAAATAAACTTTTCGTAGATATGATGAAAGTAGAAATTACTGAATTAACAAAAATTTATGATGAAGAAATTAAGAGTTTAGATTCAGCCCTTGATAAATGTTTAGAAGATATTAATCAAGCAAGTGATGCGTTAGAAATTTGAAATTTAGTAAATCAATTAGGATTATTTTTACAACGCGATATTGTTTTAACTGAATTTTCAGTTGATCAAGAAGAAGAAAAATTAAAAACACAATTAGAAAATATTGATAAAATTGAGAAAGATTTTAATGAGGGAAAAATTAAGTTACCAGAATTTAACAAAGCAAAAATTGTTGAAGAAGTGGAAACTTATCATAAATTTGTTATTGGATTAACACCAGAAAAAAGATTAGAAATTGCTCAAAAAATAACAGACTATCGTAATAAAGTTGTTCCATTAGTACAAATTATTCAATGCTTACATGAGTTATTAATGAATATTTTGACTTCAACTAATATTATTAATACTGCAAAACAATAAGAAATTTATTGTTTTTTTATTTAAAAGAGTATAAGATTAGAGGTATAAGGATAAAAAAGTAAGGAATGGCATCTTTACTTCTGCAATATGTAAAGTCATATTGTCAATAAATATATATTGTGCTAGGAGAATAACGAATACAAAAAAGTATATTTATTTAAATGATATTAAAATATTACAACTTGATAAGCATCCTGTATATTTAAAAACAATTTGTTTTTTACTTTTTTTTGCATATTTATCTTTAAAATTTTTTAATAAGATATTTTTATTAAAGTGTTTTATTAAAGATTAACGTAGAAAGAAAAGAGGAAATGTAACATGGCAGAAAAATATGGTATTAATGTTTACTCAGAAATCGGTCAATTAAAAACCGTTTTATTACACCGTCCTGGCGATGAATTAGCTAATTTATCACCAGATTTGCTAGAAAGGTTATTATTTGATGATACACCAGATTTAGCAGTTGCCCAAAAAGAACATGATGCTTTTGCAAAAGTTTTTAAAGATTTAGGTGTAGAAGTTTTATATATTAGACTTCTTGCGATACCATTTTTTATTAAAATATTATTATAAAATATAATTTATGAGGACATAAAAATATGAACAATAATAAATTTAATACTCTTAATGATAGAGAATGGTTAAGATTAACAGGAATAAAAAAATCCACTTTTAATAAAATGTTAGATATTTTAAAAGTTGCTGAAATAGAAAAATTTAAAAAAGGTGGTAAAACTAATAAATTATCATTAGAAAATAGATTATTGATGACTTTATTATATTGACGAGAATATCAGACTTATTTTCATCTTGGTAAAAGTTTTGATATTAGTGAGGCTAATTGTTATCGTAATATTAAGTGAATTGAAGATATTTTAATTAAAAACTCTGATTTTCAACAACTTGCTGGTAAAAAAGCACTAATAAATGATTATTTTAATGATAAAACTATTATTATTGATGCTACCGAAACTCCAATCCAACGCCCAAAAAAAGACAAAAACAATCTTATTCTGGTAAAAAGAAAAAACACACGATCAAAACACAAGTAATTATCGAACAAGAAACCAAAAAAATTATTGCAACAAGTTTTTCGCTCGGAAAAAAACATGATTATGCTTTATTTAAAGAATCAAAAATCCCAATTTTAAAAAATACCAAATTAATAGTTGATAGTGGTTATCAAGGAATACAAAAAAATCACAATAATGTTCTAATACCTACAAAGAAAACAAAGAAAAACCCTTTAAACAAAGAACAAAAGCAATATAATAGACTAGTTTCAAAAATGAGAATTATTATTGAAAATATTTTTGCTATTCTTAAAAAATTTAAAATTATTACAGAAAAATATCGTAATCGAAGAAAAAGATTTGGTTTAAGATTTAATTTAATTGCCTCAATTTATAATTTACAATTATTATATTTAACATAAAATATTTATTTAAAATTAAATAATTTAAATAATAAATTAATTTTTCGTTGTGGAAAAATATTAAATTTTTAAATAAAAAACATAATTAATTAAAATTATATTTTTCTATTAGTATCTTTTTTACAAATATTTGCAATTTTTTAACAAGTAATGCAAGAAGTCTATTGAAAAATTAGTCGCTGAAGTTTTAGAAACTGATCCAAAAATGCGGCAAACTTTATTAGAACAATTCTTAAAAGAATCCGGTGCAAAAGCAGAGTATATTAGTAAATTACGTACTTATTTAGACAAATTAGATAATCAAGCTCTTGTTAATAAAATGATTGCCGGAGTGACAAAATATGAATTAGGAGTTGAGATAACTGATGATTATCCATTAGCAGTTGACCCTCTACCAAATATCTTATTCCAACGTGATACATTTGCATCAATTGGGAATGGAGCAACAATTCACAAAATGTTTACGATAACAAGAAATCGTGAAACATTATTTTCTGATGTTGTTTTAAGACATCACCCACGTTTTAAAGATAAAATTAATTACTGATATAGTCGTGATGAAAAAGAAACTTTAGAAGGTGGAGACATTTTAGTTTTAAACAAAAAAACATTAATCATTGGTGCATCACAATGAACATCAATGGAAGCAATTAAAAAAGTAGCAAAAAATTTAATTGAAAATAATTCAGTTAATTATGAAAAAGTAATTGCATTAGATTTAAAAACAAAAAATCGTGCTTTCATGCACTTAGATACTGTTTTTACAAATATTGATTATGATAAATTTATCGCTCATCCATTAATTTTTGAAGCAATGGGTGAATTTAAAATTTTTGAGATTACAAAAAATGGGGTCACAGAAATTAAAGAAACAATTAAAGATTATTTATCAGCAGAAGTTGGAAAACCAGTGCACATTTTTAAGTGTGGTGGTGAAGACCCAATTGCGCAAGCAAGAGAACAATGAAATGATGGAACAAATGTAATTACAGTTCGTCCTGGCGAAGTAATTGCTTATTCACGTAACCATATTACGATTGAAGAATTAAAAGCGGCAGGAGTTAAAGTTCATGTCATTGCTTCATCTGAATTATCACGGGGACGTGGTGGACCTCGTTGTATGTCGATGCCAATTTGAAGAGAAGACATTTAAAAAATTAATATTACATTTTAAAAGGAGAGAAAAAATAATATGGCTGTAAATTTAAAAGGAAGAAGTTTTTTAACTTTATTAGATTTCACACAAAGAGAAATCTATTATTTATTAGATTTAGCAAAACAATTAAAAGATGCAAAATATGCTGGAACAGAACAAAAACCATTAGCTGGTAAATCTGTTGCATTGTTATTTGCAAAGGATTCAACACGAACAAGATGTGCGTTTGAAGTAGGAGCATTTGATTTAGGAATGCACCCTGTTTATTTAGGACCAAGTGGTAGTCAAATGGGGAAAAAAGAATCAATTGAAGATACAGCAAAAGTATTAGGAAGAATGTTTGATGGAATTCAATTCCGTGGTTTCAAACAAACCGATGTTGAAGCTTTAGCAAAATTTTCAGGAGTACCAGTTTGAAATGGTTTAACTGACGAATTTCACCCAACACAAATGTTAGCGGACATTTTAACATTACAAGAAGAAAAAGGTCGTCGTAACATGAAAGGGTTAAAATTTGTTTACTTTGGAGATTCACGTTTTAATATGGCAAATAGTTATATGGTTGTTAGTGCTAAATTAGGAATGCATTTTGTTGCTTGTGCACCAAAAGATTTATGACCAGACAAAGAATTATTAAAAAAAGTAGAAGCTATTGCTAAAGAACATGGTGGATCAATTACTTTAACGAAAGATCATAAAACAGCAGCAAAAGATGCTGATGCTATTGCAACTGATGTATGAGTATCAATGGGAGAAGACCCATCAGTGTGAGGACAAAGAATTAAAGATTTAACACCATACCAAGTAACAATGGAAAAAATGAAACAAGCAAAAGAAGATGTTATTTTCTTACATTGTTTACCAAGTTTCCACGATGCTGAAACTGATACTGCCCAACAAGTAATTAAACAATTTGGCGGAACTGGTGAATTAGAAGTTACTGATGAAGTATTTCAATCAAAATATTCACGTGTTTTTGAAGAAGCAGAAAATCGTTTACATATTATTAAAGCAGTAATGCTAGCAACAATTCGTGGTTAGAATTTGTTGAAAAATAGAATTCAGAAAGGGTTGCAGAAATGGATGTAAAAAATAAAAAGAAGTTTAAGTTTAAATTACCAACGGCATTCACAATTTTATTAGGACTTACATTGTTTATTATTATTATTTCTTGAATTCCAGGAACAACAGGGGCTTGAACTGATGCGGATAAAAAGACGTATGCGGGGGGACCAGCTGGGATTTTTGACTTATTTTTAGCGCCAATGAATGGTTTTAAAGATAAAGTTGATGTTATTATCTTTATCTTAGTGCTAGGAGGATTTTTAGGAATCGTTATTGAATCAAAAGCACTAGATGCCGGAATTGGGCGGTTAGTAGCAAAAATGAAAGGTCGCGAAATTTGAATTATTCCAATTGTAATGTTCTTATTTTCAGTTGGAGGAACAACTTACGGAATGGGAGAAGAAACAATTGCGTTATATCCTGTTATTATTCCGGTCTTATTAGCTGCTGGATTTGATGTCTTGACAGCTGTTATGACGATTTTATTGGGAGCTGGAATTGGATGTATCGGGTCAACTTTAAACCCTTTTGTAGTTCAAATTGCAGTTTCTAATGCTGGTGTTCCTGAATTAACATCATCAACAGGAATTGTTTGAAGAGTAGTAACATGATTATTATTAACAGCAGGAGGAATTTCTTTTGTTGTTTGATATGCGTTACGTGTTCGTCGTACGCCAGGGAAATCACCATTATTTGATAAAAAAGATTTTTATGAAGCAGAATTTGCAATTGCGGCTGATTTACCTGAATATACTAAAAAACGAAAAGCAATTATGGTTATTTTTATGATTGCTTTTGCTTTAATGATTTTTGCCTTAATTGGGTGAGATAAGTTTGGAATACCGGTCTTTGTTGATTTTACTGAGTTAGTTAGCAAACATGCTCCGTATATTGCGCATTTCTTTGCGCCATTAGGACAATGATATTTTATGGAAATTTCAGCGTTATTCTTTATTTCATCACTTATTATTGCATTAATTAACTGAAAGGGAGAAGAAAACTATGTTAATAGTTTTATCCGTGGATCAGCTGATATTTTATCAGTGTGTTTAATTATTGCGTTTGCAGCTGGAATTGGTTTCATTATGACAAATACTGGAATGCAAACTAAATTAGTTAGTGGATTATCTTCACCAATGTCATCGTTAGGAAAAACTGGTTTTATTATGGTGGCGTTCTTCTTCTTCTTAATTATTTCCTTTGTAATTCCATCAAGTTCAGGATTTGCAACAGCGGTCTTTCCGATTTTAGGACCAGTTGCAAACGGAGTTTCTGCTGGATTAGCATCAGGAACAATTACTGCCTTTTCATTTGCAAATGGAATTATTAACTTAGTTTCACCAACTAGTGCAATTTTAATGGCAGCATTATCAATTTCAAAAGTTCCATATGACCGCTTTATTAAAGTATCATGGCCATTACTTGTTGGAATTACTATTGGGTCAATTGTCTTGTTGGCAGTTGGTACTTTATTACCAATTTCAAATACTGGGCCTTGATTCTAAGACTAAGAAAGGATATGTAAATTTATGGCAAGAATAGTTGTTGCGTTAGGGGGAAACGCTTTAGGAAATTCCCCCACTGAACAACAAGAAATTGTAAAAGATACGGCAAAAGCAATGGTTGATATTATCGAAAACGGTGATGAATTAATTATTGCGCATGGGAATGGACCACAAGTTGGAGTGATTAACAATGCTTTTGATGAAGCATCACATGTTAATAATAAAATCCCAATGATGCCATTTCCAGAATGTGGGGCAATGTCACAAGCTTATATTGGATATCATTTGCAAAATGCAATTTTAAATGAACTAAATAAACGAAAAATTAATAAAAGTGTTGTGACGATTGTAACTCAAGTTGAAGTTGATCAAAAAGATCAGGCTTTTAATAATCCAACAAAACCAATTGGGGCTTTTTATGCAGAAGCGGAAGCAAAAGCATTAGCTGCCAAAAATGGTTTTAGCGTTAAAGAAGATGCCGGGCGAGGATGACGACGCGTAATTGCTTCACCACAACCCGTTGACATCGTTGAAAAACATATTATTGAGGACTTAATCAACAAGGGGCATATTGTTATTACTGTTGGTGGTGGGGGAATTCCCGTTGTGAAAACTGCCAGTGGTTATCAAGGTGTTCCTGCTGTAATTGACAAAGATTTTGCTAGTGCAAAATTAGCAGAATTAATCAAAGCTGATAAATTAATGGTTTTAACAGCAGTTGCAAAAGTTGCAATTAATTATGGGAAACCTAATCAAGAAACTTTAGATGTTTTAACATTAGCTGATGCTAATAAATATATTGCTGAGAATCAATTTGTGCCAGGTAGTATGTTGCCAAAAGTTCAAGCAGCAATAAAATTTGCTAGTTTAGGTGATCAAAAATTTGCTATTATTGCTGAATTAGCGCAAGCAAAAGCAGCATTAGCTGGTAAAGCTGGAACAGCAATTAAAAAATAATTGATTTATAAAAAAGTATTTTAATAAAATACTTTTTTTATTTTTTATCTTTAATTACCTTAATGAAGACGTCCTGACTATTCAGACGATCTATTAACAGCTGATAAAATAATAAAATTATTGTTCGGGGGTAAAAAAGAAGGGAAGGAATTTAAGACATAATGAAACAATGAAAATTAAAACCATTAAAAACATTGTGCAAAATCCATTCAACTGTCTTGAAATTAAACTAGTTATTTTGTATAATTTTAAGTTCCAAGATCGAAAATGTTATTTCATGGCTTTTATGTTATAATTAATATAAGTGATTAAATTGCGAATAGGGTGAATAATATGGGTGAAAACATAAAAAAGGGTCATAGTAAGGGTTGTCATAATAATTGTCGGATTCATTATAATCCTGATTTTTTTAGTTATTATCAATATCCATATCCACCGTTTTATCCATATCCTACTCCCCCATCAGGAGTGCAGTATACCCTACCACAAAATTTATATCCCCCATTGTTATCGCAGTATAATTATTCGCCAGTAATTCAACAACCAACACCATTACAACAACAATCTCCCGCAATGGTAAATCCAACGCCACCGTATCAAAATATTAATCAAACGGTGAATCCTTCTTCATTGCCAAATTTAGGGCCTGAGAATGATATGCGAAATATGTCATCATATCATAATCGGTATGATTATCGTAATCAACAATATTTGGATGATCCTTATTCACCGTATTATAATTCTCGCCCATTCGCGAAAGAAAGTAATTATAATGATTTTCGTCGTCCTGTCGGTCCGCTTAGTGCTGAAGATGAATATAATTGAGCAATTCATATTTCTAAAATTTTAGATGAGTTTATTAGCCGCGATCGTAATCAGCCAAAAACAAGTGGTGGTGAATACAAAGAATTTAAAAATACGTTAGATACTTCACTTCGTCATTTAAAAGAAGCTGAATCTTTAAATAAAACTTTAATTGAAGCTTGAGAAAAAAGAAATGAAAAACAAGAGTCACGGTCAACTGTAACTAGTTCAGAAACAATTATTTTACCAGAATTACCATTAACAACTGAACAAGAAGAAGTAATCCAAAATGAACCACCAACAATTTTAAATGCGGAGAATCGCTCAGAAGTAAAAGATGTCATTGAACCTGCAGGAAAGGCAAAAATTGATTCACTATCTGAAAATAATGTTTTTAATTTATTTAATTTTGATGATGATTTTGATAGTCACTTTGATGACGAACAGGATGACGAACACAGTTTCTTCTTCGATACTGCTGAATTCAATGACCCCACTCCCCCAATTGTTAATAAAGCAGAACATGATGATAATTTTGACAATAATTTTACAGAAAATTTACATGATTTTTTTGATACAAATGCTCCAGTAATTGATTTAGATCCAACGAAAGTTGAACCAATGATAGATGATGAAACAGAAGAAAGTTTTAAAAATAGTTTTGTAAAAGGAGTGGTTGATACATCACCCGGATTGGGAACATATAAAAATTACACCATTAAGACATTAATGGGAAAAATTCAAGCACAAGAAATTTATGATAAAATCTTTGATGAATTTGGTCATAGCAAGATGGATCAGTTTGAAGTTATGAATGAATTTGGGCTTACGCAAAAACAATATGATAAGTTAATTGATAATTTTTATCAAGTAAAGAAAAATTGGAATAAGAAAATCGATGAAAAACAAATTGGGGTTGTAATTCGCTCAAGATTTAATGTCAAAGCCTTTTGAATTAGTATGACTATTATTGGAATAATTTTGTTACTAGTTGGGGTTATTGTTATTCTTTATTTTACAGTTCCAAGTGTTGCAAATACGATTGATATGATTATTAATAAGATTCAAAATCTATTTTAGTTTGAAAAAATAAATTTAAATAGTTTTTTTGAAATATTATGTATAATAATTATTGTAATGTATTATCCAATTTAAAGGAGAGAAAAAATGGCGAATACGCTGGTAATAATGGAATCCCCCACAAAAACAAAAGCAGTTGAAAAATATCTTGGTGATGGTTATTTAGTATTATCTTCAGAAGGACATATTCGAAACTTATCAACAAAGGGTGAGTATGGTCTGGGTGTTGATATTGAAACTTTTGAACCAACTTACAAGATGGAACGTGGGAAAAAAGAACTGGTAAAAAAATTAAAACAAGAAGCTAAAGCTGCAAATTTAGTTATTCTTGCAACGGACCCCGACCGTGAAGGAGAAGCGATTGCATATCACTTGAATGAAGTTTTAAATTGTAATGACAAATCGCGTCGTGTTCGTTTTAATGAAATTACAAAAGAAGCCGTTTTAGAAGCGTTTCATCATCAAACTGATATTGATATGAACTTGGTAAAATCACAAGAAGCACGCCGAATTCTTGACCGTTTTATTGGGTTTCGATTAAGTAAATTGTTACAAAAAAAGATTAAGTCAAAATCAGCTGGACGAGTACAATCTGTTGCGTTAAAATTAGTTGTTGAACGAGAAAAAGAATGACAAGTTTTTGTTCCCGAAGAATATTGAACTGTTGAAGGATTATATAAAAAAGCAGTTGTTAAATTAACAAAATTTAAAGATGAAAAGATTGAATTAAAAAATGAAACTGATGTTTTAAAAATTAAAAAGGCATTAAAAAAAGATTTTGTTGTTGTTCAAGTTAAGGAAATAGAAAAACACCGAAAATCACCTAATCCACACACAACATCAACAATGTTACAAGAAGCAAGTAGTAAGTTTGGGTTTGCTTCAAATAAAACTTCTTTAATTGCGCAACAACTATACGAAGGAATTAAAGTAAAAGATGATATTACGGGGTTTATTAGTTATCCTCGAACAGACTCTATTCGGTTAAGTGATAAATTTATTCAAGATGCCTTTGATTATATTACGATTCAGTATGGGCAAAAATATTTGGGTGAAGTTAAAACTCCTGCTAAAAATAAAAAAAATGTGCAAGATGCCCATGAAGCAATTCGACCAACTGATTTAATGATGACACCTGATGCAGCAAAAGAATATTTGAGTCGTGATCAATTACGTTTATATAAAATTATTTATAATCGTGCTCTTGCTAGTTTAATGGCTAGTGCTAAATTATTAAGTAAAGCAATTATTTTAGATAATAATAATTATGAATTTCGAATGACGGGAAGTACGGTTCAGTTTGATGGTTTTTTAAAATGTTCCGCATTAGATGATGATGAAGAAATTGCAAAATTACCAGCCTTGAAACCAAACCAAATTATTAATTTAAATGAATTATTTGGAATTCAGCACTTTACAAAACCACCAAGTCGTTATTCTGAAGCAAAATTAATTAAAACACTAGAAGAAATTGGTGTCGGTCGACCATCAACTTATGCCCCAATTATGCGTACTTTAAAAGAGCGTGGGTATATTATTGTCGAAAATAAAGCTATTAAAGCAACAGAAAAAGGAATTTTAACAAGTGATAAGTTGCAAGAATATTTTAATGATATTATTAATGAAACATATACTTCAACCATTGAGGAAAGTTTAGATGTGATTGCCCATGGTGAAGCAGACCCTAAACCATTATTAAAAGAATTTTGAGAACGCTTTGAACCACGAATTGAAGCAGCAATGGAATTAATGGAAGAGATTCCGGTTGAAAAAGCGGGAATTGATTGTCCAGAGTGTGGTCGTGATTTGGTATATCGTTATGGAAAATATGGAAAATTTATTGCTTGTTCTGGTTTTCCCAAATGTCGCTATATTCACCAAACTGGTCCTAAATTTGGGCTATGCCCAGAGTGTGGTGTTGGTGAAATTATTTTAAAATTTAATAAACGTTTTCAACACTTTAAAGCTTGTACTAATTATCCAAATTGTCATTATACTGATTCTTATAAAGAAGAAAAACCTGAGCAAGAAGGAAATAATGAGGATAATAATGAAAATAACGGATTATATCGCCTTAATTTATTAAAATAAGGTGATATAATCCTTTTTATATGCGGCTAATAAATTTTTTTCTGATTTAGAAAATGATTTTCATAGTTCTAGCAGTATAATTATTATAGTTTTAGAAAGGGGCTGTGACTAATTATGTATGAAAAAGGAAGTAAAGTTATTGCGAAGATAACAAACATTACACCATTTGGTGCTTTCTGTGAGTTAAAGAACGCGGCTGGATTAATTCACATTAGTGAATTTTCAGATTTCTTTGTAAGAGACATTAAAGAATTTATTAATGTTGGTGACAATGTTGAAGTGGAAGTACTTGATTTTGATCCAGTTAAGAAACAAGTTAAATTAAGTTATAAAAACTGCCGACCTGAATTACTGAAGAAAAACAACAGTCAAATTCAAGAGACGGGAGCAGGTTTTCAACCTTTATGTGAAAAAATTACTTCGTTAACAAGTAAATAAAACGTTTAAATTTTATAAATAAAGGGATTTTTAGATAGAAAGCAGGCAATATTATTAAAATGATCAAAGTAAATTTTACTAATGCATTAAGTGAAGCTGTTTTCGAGAAGTATTTAGGACAAGTTAAAGATATTCACCATATGATTCATGACAAAACTGGCCTAGGAAGTGATTTTTTAGGTTGGGTTGAATGACCAAATACTTATGATCAAGCAGAACTTGCAGCAATGAAACAAACAGCAAAACAATTAGCGAATGAAATTGATGTTTTATTAGTAATTGGAATTGGTGGGAGTTATCTTGGTGCTCGTGCTGCGATTGAAATGATTAATGGGTTATATAGTCAACAAAAAGTCAAAGTAATTTATCTTGGTAATACAATGTCTTCAACTTATATGGCACAAGTTTTACAATATCTTCAAAATAAGAAATTTGGAATTTGTGTTGTTTCTAAATCTGGAACAACAACTGAACCAGCGATTGCATTTCGTCTATGTAAGGAGCTTTTAGAGAAAAAAGAAGGGTTTCTAAAAGCAGCAAAATTAATTGTTGCAATTACCGATAAGCATAAAGGTGCATTAAAAACATTAGCTGATGAAGCAGGATATCAAACCTTCGTAATTCCTGATGATATTGGAGGAAGGTATTCAGTTTTAACTCCGGTTGGGGTTTTTGCAATGCTCGTAAGTGGTATTGACGTTGACAATGTTTTTAAAGGAGCACAACAAGCTTATCAAGACACTTTAATTGATGATTTAACTAATTATGCCTATAAATATGCTGTTGGCCGTTATATTTTGAATTACGAAAAAAAATATAAAGCTGAAATGCTTGTAACTTATGAGCTACAAATGCAGATGATTACTGAATGATGAAAACAATTATTCGGAGAATCAGAAGGAAAAGATTCAAAAGGATTACTACCTTTATCATGTATTTTTTCAACAGATTTACATTCTCTTGGTCAATTTATTCAAGAAGGAACAAAAAACATCTTATTTGAAACAGTTATTGAAATTAAAAAACCACAATTAGATCTTGCTTTAACCAAAGCAGAGCAAGACATTGATGGCTTAAACTATCTAGCAGGAAAAACATTGCACGAGGTCAATATAACTGCAATCCAAGGTGTTATCGCCGCTCATATCAAAGTAGGACATGTTCCTAATATTATTTTGGAATTTGAGACAATGGATGACAAAATGTTTGGCTATTTATCATATTGATTTATGAAAGCATGTGCGATGTCAGCTTATTTATTAAAAATAAATCCGTTTGATCAACCTGGTGTTGAAATTTATAAAAAAAATATGTTTGATTTGCTAGGAAAAAATTAAAAAATAACAAGGTAAAAAATATTGAATCTCAATATTTTTTGTTTTTTTAAGTTAAATTAAAGCGACAAATGCGGTAAAACTATTAATTAAATAATAGAATTTTTGATTTAAATATGATTCTTATCATTATTTTATATTAAAAAATAATTTTCTTGTGCTTTAAGGTAGGATAATACTATCTTAGGATGTCCTAAGAGATAAAGAAAGGTTAATTTTAAATGAAAAAAATTTTAAGTTTAGTAAGTAAGTGTATTAACAATTGGCGTTGCACCAATTTTAACATTAAATGCTACGAGTTTATATGATGTAAAAAATAATTTTGAAGGTACTGATTTCAAAGCTAACTTAGAATCTAGTCAACAAGCAAAAAAATAGTAAAAAGAGAAACTGAGATTCATCAAAAAAAATCTAATTTTGTGAAAGATTCAGAATTGGCAACACCAATTACGAAGGTGACCGCTTTTTATATAAATAATTCGGATAAGAATACATTTATTTGATCAAAAAAATTACCAACAGGAACAAAATATAATTTTTTTAAGGTAGAAGTTAAAGAAAATAGTAATTATTGAGTTGAAGGGTATGAATTTAATTATTTTAATCGAAGGGTTTATTCACCGCTAGGTTATGTAGTTAATATGCCATTAATAAATAATAAAGAAGATGAAAAAACATTAGCAGAAGAAACTTATAGTAGCTATGTATGAGGGAATAAGAGTTAAAGAAAGATTGATGTAGTAAACGTAAAGTTAATTTTAAATTTGCAATATTCTGATAATGTCATAACTGCGAAATTTACCGCTAAAGCTACTGTCAAAAATACTAGTTTATTTAGTTGAGTGAAAACTCAAGCCAAATTTTATTTTAAAATTATAGTTTCTTAAAACAAATGATTATAATGATAATAATGTTGAATAAAATTAATGAACTATTTTTTTAAACTAACTTTATTTTAAATATGATTATAATTTTTATATTAC
>NZ_JXYY01000132.1:0-758 GCF_016082235.1 Spiroplasma sp. hyd1 | reverse complement strand
GTGGCTTCGGGAGTTTGATCGCTGCGTGACCAACCTGTTCTCATTACTTGGGCTGCAACCACAAGCGTTGCCCACCGCACCCGTACTGGTTGCGCTGGACGACGGCTTTGTCGAGGTGCAGATGCTGCATGCATACGCATCCCAGAGTGCAGAGTCATGCACGATCTTGCTCATCGCCTCGCCGTTGGACGCCGGAGGTGTTGCGCAACGCCTGGTGCGTCGCATGGAGTTGGAGTCAGAGCAGGCTGACTACCTTTTGCGCTGCTGGGACCCTCGTGTGATGCTGGCTTTGAGTCAGGCCTGGTCTGGTCAATTGCGTCACGATGTTCTGGCCTTCGGGACGCAGATGTTGCTGCCCAATCGCCGAGGTGGACATCTCGCGGTGGCGCTGCACTGCCCGCCGGACGATCCTTTGGCGCAGCGTCCAGTGGTGTGCACTGGCGAGCAACTCGACGCCTTGGTCCAGGCGACCGCCCCCGATGCGGTGCTGGGCTTGCTGCGCGAACAGGATGCGGCCTTGCTCGACAGCTTGCCCGATGCCCAGCGACATGCCTGGGCCTGCGCACAGATCAAGGAGTGTTGTCAGCGTGGTCTTTGGGCAGCGCGGGACCATGCTTTGGCGCTTGCGCTGGCTATCCAACACGGGATGAACTGGTGGCAAGCCCCTGCCTGGAGCGCTTGCGTAGCCAAAGCACAGGAAAGGCGGTCTTTGGTGCAAGCCTATGTGTCCCTGACGCACGAGGAGGTGAAATGAAAAC
>NZ_JXYY01000012.1:0-25861 GCF_016082235.1 Spiroplasma sp. hyd1 | reverse complement strand
GCCTTTTAAAAATAATTAGGATAAAAACATTATTTAAAAAATAAATGATAATATTAAATTAAAGACTATGGAAATTCTACATTAATTTAAGGAACATTTCTTCATATAAAGGATAAATGTCAAAAATAGATGGAGAATAAATTTATGACATATCTATGGTTATATAAAGAACTTAAAAAAAAGAATAATTTTAATTTTAAGTATAAAAAAATGTTAGAAAAATTTGAGGATGTTAAATTTATTTTAACTAAAAATAATTTTATTTTTAAAAGTCAAATAGCCTTAAAAGGTTCAGTAAAAACAAAAACTGTTTATTTTGAAAGAAAATTAAAAGACAATGATTTAGATATTTCAATAAAATATTTTGAAAATGAATTAAATCTTGAAAAATTTAAAAAAATAAAAACAGATATTTTTAATTTTTTAGAAGAAAGTGTTGGAAAAGGCAAGGAAGTAAAAGATAACAATAGGTCAATACAAATTACGGGAAAAAATCAAATTAAAGTTGATATTGTTCCGATATTTTCAATTAAAGATTGTGATTATGTTTTTAAAAATTATGATAATTTAGAAGAGACATATGATGAAAAGTTATTTAATAAAATAAATAATACGTATAAGAATACAAATTTCTTTAAATTTGTATATATAATTAGGAACATTATTAATAAAGTTGCAAAGATTTTAAATATACCACTACAAGCAATCATCTTAGATATTTTAGAAGAAGAAAAAAACTTCGATGACTTATTAGAAGTATCTCAATTTCATAAAATGTTGTTTTTTATATCAAAAAAAATTTGAGATATGTATCATTTAAATACTAAAATTTATCAAAATAAAGAAGGTTTTTCTTTTAAATTAAAAAATAAGGCAAATGATAGAAAAACGTGTAAAAACTATATTTCTTATTTGATTCATGTCGATGAATATGTACAAGAGTGATATAAACTTTATAATAAAAAGTTAGAATATAAAAAAGAACTTGATATTGAAGAGTATCTTAGAAGAAAAGAACAAGAATATGTTAAATAGATTAATTAAATAATGTAAATTCATTTAATTAATCTATTTAATTTAGTTAAGATTTTCTCTCTTTTTGTTGTATAATTAATAATTATATATTAAATAACAAATTGGTGGTGAAACTATGGAGGCAAATTACAAAAAAAGTTTACGAAAACTAAGACAATATAATTACACTTTTTTTAAAGTTTTATTAGTAATTATCTTATTTCCAATTGTTTTATTACTATCCTTTATTTGTTCAAAAGTATTTGTGCCATATCTTTTTGAATATAAACGGAGTGGTATTGATCAAAATAATGTTGAATTAAATACCTTACAACAGTTAGAAGCTGATGTTAAAGCGAAAAAACTAAAAGATTTTGTTATTAATGAAAATGATTTACAAGAATCATTTATTGAATTTAATAATAATAAAATTAGTACATTAACGTTAGAACATCCAACTTCAACGAAATGAGTTGTCGGGTTACATGGTTTTAAACGAAATAAATATATTGGGTTACGAAATATTTATCATTTTTATCAAGCGGGATATAACATCTTAACATTTGATGCTTACGCGCACGGAAATACTTATGGTAATAAATCTGATTTAGGTGTTACTAATTCAATTATTTTAAATTTTTTAATTACATGATTAAAACAAAATAAAAATCCAAGTGTGATTGGTGTCTTTGGGATTAGTATGGGAGCATCAACAGCATTATGATTTGTCCATCAGTTTTATTATGAAAATAAAATTGATTGATTAATTGTTGATTGTCCATTTTCACAACCAGTACAACAAATTCGTGCTTTTTTACGAAAATATGTTAAGTTACCATGATGATTAATATCGTTAGGAATTAACCGTAACTTTCGTAAGCATTCAAAAACAAATTTAAAACATATGAATTTATTAAAAGAAAATCAACGCCTAAAAGATTTACCAATTTTATTTATTCATGGGACAAAAGATAGTTTTGTAAAATATCATAATTCAGTGGTGATGTATTATTTACAACAACAAGAAAGTCAGAAGAGTGAAATCTTTTTAGTTAATAAAGCAGAACATACAGGGGCTCTTGTTGTTGATCAAAATGCATATAAAGAAAAAACATTAGCGTTTGCTAAGAAATGAGATTTAAATTTTTCAGAAAAAAATTTGATAGTTTAATAAATTATGATGATTCTTATTGGTTAATTCAATAAGAATTATTTTTTATGCTACAATGAAATTAAGAAAAAATTATGATAATTGTTTATTAATTGCTCACTAAAAGGGACGTTTAATAATGAAAAAGTTATTAATTATTTTTAGTATCATTTCATTAACAACCTTAACAATTAATATAACAAATGATAGTTTATTAAAACAAAAACTAGAAACAGAACAACGGATGAGCCTACCAACAAGTAAAATAACTTCTGATCAACAGATAGGGCAGGATGATAATTTAATTAGTGTTGAATAGCACAATAATTTATTAGCTGCAATTAAAAAAATAGAAAATAAAATTAAAATTAATCGTCAACAATTAAATCAAACGTTATGAAGTCCAACGGTCTATCAGTTTTTAACAAGTGATGAGTATCTTGCTTATTTAGAACTAATGAGTCAGTTAGGTATCCTTAAGTTTAATGCTGATGAACCATCTTTTTTTAATAATATTGCATATGGTTGACACAATGGTTTTATGCAAGAAACAAAGTGATACTGGTTTGGATATTGAAAACTACACATTGCAAAATGAAGATGTGATCAAGTCTATAATTTATTAACAAATGGTGGCAATGCTAGTAGTATTTTTGCTGATGGACTGTCACAAACACCATATGGTACAATTATCGCGATTGCTAGTGAAATATTAAGTTTAATTGGAAATAATTGAAATACTGATGATGGGATGATAGTTCATTTTTATTTAGTGACTCCAGTTTGGTTTTCACATCGTTAATTGCAAAGCAATGTCATAATGAAAAATTATAAATTATTTTTATGAGGCATATGAATAATAGGACTTTATCAGCTTAGTATTTTAACAATTTTTCCATTCTTTTTATTTTATCAAGTCGTAGCAGTAAATAGTGGTGAAATAACAAGTTATTATTTTAATTATTCATTAGTGTGAGCATATTGCATGATTTTGGTTAGTTTTACTTTTTTTGGTTTTATTTGTAACATTGTTATTTTTTGTATTAAAACTAAAAAAGCAAAATTTATTCGACCAATCTTGATTTTGATTAGTGTGCTTCCTTCGATTATAATGTTTTTTCCTAGTTTGTTATTATATTTTGATCCTAGTTGTCAAGAAAGTCATACTTTTGATTTACAAAATTATAATGATAAATATAATAAAGTTGGAAAACAAGGTATTTGAATTTTTAATTTAGTAATGGTGGTTTGACTACTTTATGTTATTTTATTACCGCAGGAACTTAATTTCTTTATAACAAGAAAAGCAGAGTTAACAGTGCTAAAAATGTCATTTGAAACATTAGACTTCTTGCATTACTTGTTAAAAAATTGCAAATATTTGTAAAAAAGATACTAATAGAAAAATATAATTTTAATTAATTATGTTTTTTATTTAAAAATTTAATATTTTTCCACAACGAAAAATTAATTTATTATTTAAATTATTTAATTTTAAATAAATATTTTATGTTAAATATAATAATTGTAAATTATAAATTGAGGCAATTAAATTAAATCTTAAACCAAATCTTTTTCTTCGATTACGATATTTTTCTGTAATAATTTTAAATTTTTTAAGAATAGCAAAAATATTTTCAATAATAATTCTCATTTTTGAAACTAGTCTATTATATTGCTTTTGTTCTTTGTTTAAAGGGTTTTTCTTTGTTTTCTTTGTAGGTATTAGAACATTATTGTGATTTTTTTGTATTCCTTGATAACCACTATCAACTATTAATTTGGTATTTTTTAAAATTGGGATTTTTGATTCTTTAAATAAAGCATAATCATGTTTTTTTCCGAGCGAAAAACTTGTTGCAATAATTTTTTTGGTTTCTTGTTCGATAATTACTTGTGTTTTGATCGTGTGTTTTTTCTTTTTACCAGAATAAGATTGTTTTTGTCTTTTTTTGGGCGTTGGATTGGAGTTTCGGTAGCATCAATAATAATAGTTTTATCATTAAAATAATCATTTATTAGTGCTTTTTTACCAGCAAGTTGTTGAAAATCAGAGTTTTTAATTAAAATATCTTCAATTCACTTAATATTACGATAACAATTAGCCTCACTAATATCAAAACTTTTACCAAGATGAAAATAAGTCTGATATTCTCGTCAATATAATAAAGTCATCAATAATCTATTTTCTAATGATAATTTATTAGTTTTACCACCTTTTTTAAATTTTTCTATTTCAGCAACTTTTAAAATATCTAACATTTTATTAAAAGTGGATTTTTTTATTCCTGTTAATCTTAACCATTCTCTATCATTAAGAGTATTAAATTTATTATTGTTCATATTTTTATGTCCTCATAAATTATATTTTATAATAATATTTTAATAAAAAAGGGTATCGCAAGAAGTCTATTTTTAACAATTGTAATCCTTTTTATTGCAAGTTTAATTTCCTTTTGATTAGGATTAATTGCTATTAATTCAAAAAATAAAAAAGCACAATTATATGTAAGTATTATTTCTTATTTCTTAGCTCTTTCATTTCTTTATGGTGTTATTTTTCCAGTATTATTATTAACTTCACTATGTGGTGAAGTGCACAGATTATTTAACCGTTAACTTCATAACAATATCATTTTTATAATAACTTATACCTCGTTATACCTCGATAACTTTTTAATTTAGAAAAAAGTAGTATTTTTAAAATCAAAAATACTACTTTTATTTTTAATATTTTACAACTCTTAGCAAATGTGCTAGTATAATTAAGATTAATAGGAAGAGAAAAACTATGAAAAAAAATATTTTAACAATTTTAAGTGAGTATAAAAAACGACTATTAAATGACAAGTCAATAGGAGACATCTTTTTAACAAAAATTAATACAAAAAGTAAAAATATTATTAATTTGTTAGATTTGTTATTTTTGTCAAATCAAAATCCGGAAAAAGTGTGAAAAAATATTAGCAAAAAAGAAAATCTAATTATTACAAAATTATCAACAGAAACAATTAAAGAAATTTGTGGCTATGTTGGTGGAATTATTAATAAAAGTAGGAACGATGAAGAATTTGCTTTGCATTTAAAACAACATGGTTTTACTAAGTATCCAATTTTGCATTATTCAAAAATTCTTGAATTTATTTTTACGTTGTTTGTAAAAAAAGAGGGGAAAAAGATTACTGAAGAAAGTTTATTAAAATTAGAGAAAGTTATTACCGAAGAAACAACGAAAATTTTTAATAAATTTGCCCGAATTTTACAAGATGCTAAACTATATTTATTTGAAAAAAATATTAATCCTTTATATATTGGGTGACCATACATTGAAGGATTAACACAATCACAAAAAGTTTTTCGTGCCCCATTATTATTATGACCAATTACTGAAATTAGTCGAAATAAAACTAAAATTGTTCTTGCAACAAAACATGATGAAATCTTATTAAACTCAGCGATTCGTTTGAGTCAAATCAAAGATAGTAATTATAATGTTGTGGAATTTAGTTTTGATTCATTAACCTTAACAGATGATATTTTTATGAAGGCAATTACTGATTTAAAAACATTGGATTTTAAAGTTAAAAACGAAGACAGCATTAATTATTTACATAATTTAAATTATTATAAACAACAAGAACAATTGTTTCTCAAACATGATGAGAATTTAGAAAGTTATTTAAATAATAATTATCAGATTAATAATTTAGGATTAGTCCTTGATGGTTATTTTGGGATGTATAATATTTCCTCAACCACATTATATCGTGATTATTGTGATCTAGAAAAAGTTACTGATGATTCGGTTAATAAAATTTTTGAAAATGAATATAATGTCGAAGAAGATTGAAAAGAAAATCAGTTGCGATATCAAGAAAAGTTAACAGAAAGTGCTGTTATGGCTATTAATAATTATGATATTTCTCAAAAAGTAGCAATTAAAAAAGCTTTAGAAAAAAATACAATTATTCAAGGTCCACCGGGAACCGGAAAATCACAAACAATTAGTAATTTAATTGTTAATAATTTATGTCGTGGTGAACGAGTTCTTTTTTGTGCGGAAAAACAAGATGCAATTAAGGTAGTTTATAATAATATGAAAAAAATTCAAAATTATGCTTTAATGATTACGAATTTAGAAGAAAAGGAAAGTTTTTATCAAAAAATTTTAGATAGTATCAATAATATTAACCAGTTGTATCCACCAGTAGAAAGTGCAACATTCTTAAGCAAAATGGATACGATGTTTAATGATATTAAAAGATACAAAGCTTTTGTGCGTCAAAATGAGTATCAGGACTACCTCCAATTTTTAGATAATGTTAAAGCCCATCCAATGACATTAGATTTTGAATTATTAAGTCAGTTTTATTTCTTTGAATTAGAATATAATGATTATTTGCATCATTGTCATCGTATGTATCAGAATACAATCGTTGTTCAGAAATTTTTAGCGTTATTTAATGATTTTCCAAATTTTGCGGCACTTTATCATCGTTTTAGTACGAAAGAATTTAAAAAAATGTTAAAAAAAGCGACAGGATTAAAACCACAAAAATTTTTAGCGTTAATTTTTAATTTATTAAATAATAATCTGGTTAGTTACACAATTAATGGTGTTGATGAAAATAAATTTAACTTATTTAAAGTTGAAAAAGAAGAATTAATTGCGGCTTTGACAACAGAATTTAAAAATATTGATTATTTTGTTAATCGCTTGGAATTAATTGATCAAAATGATCGCTTACAACGTGAAGATAAAAACTATGAATTATATGCTTACTTAGGACCAATTATTGCGGATGAAGAAGACATCCCGTTGCTTTATCAACATTATTTTGTCCATCAATTTCAACTTAAACATGGAGCATTATTAAAGGTTGGTACATTGAATTGACGTCAGGAACTAACTAATTTAAGTAATAAATCAATGCTTAATACCACAGAATATTTAACTTATTTATATCATCAACAAATTCGTGATTCTATTAAAGAAAACTTCATTGAAACATTACCAAAAATTATTGAAGAATCTAAAAAGAAAACAAAAAGATCAGTTACTTATTTTTTTAAAAATAATTATGAATTAATTAAAACGTTATTTCCAATGATTATGGTAACGCCAGATATTGCTTCGCAATTATTACCATTAAATCATCAGGAGTTTGACCAATTGATTTTTGATGAAGCGTCACAAATTTTTGTTGAACGAGCAATTCCAATTTTTTACCGCGCTAATCGGATTTTAGTAGCGGGAGATAAAAAACAATTAGGACCAACAAACTTTTTTTCATCGCGTTTTGATTATGAAGGGTTGGAAAATAGTGCCGAATTATTAGAAATTGAAACAAATTTAACAGATAAAAGTTTACTTGACTTTGCTAGTAAACAATATAATTCTAGTATGTTACGTTTTCACTACCGTTCAAAATATAGTGAATTAATTAATTTTTCTAATGCGGCTTTTTATGATAACAATTTAATTATGATTTCAAATAAGACAAAAAAAAATTTTCCCTTAAAACTAATTGAAGTTCCGGATGGAACTTGAAAAAACCGTGGTAATATTCCTGAAGCAAAACGGGTTGTTGCTTTAATAAAAGAAATCATTGTAACGCGCAAACAACAAGAAACAATTGGGGTTGTTACTTTTAACGAAGTTCAAAAAAACTTAATTTGACAATATTTGACAGAAGAATTTGAAAAAACACCAGAACTAGAACAAGAGTTGCACCGTGTTTATGATGGTCGGAATGAGGGATTATTTGTTAAAAATATTGAAAATATTCAAGGTGATGAACGTGATATTATTATTTTTTCAATTGGTTTTGCCCGCGATGAAAATAATAAATTTGCACAATTCTTTGGGCCGTTATCCCAAGCTGGGGGTGAAAACCGTTTGAATGTTGCTGTTACCAGGGCAAAAGAAAAAATTTATATTGTTAAATCATTTCCGTCATCATTAATTTCTGAAGATTCAAAACATCCTGGTCCGCGCTATTTTAAATATTATTTAGAATATGTTGAACAATTAAATCGTGGTAAAGACCAAGAACATAAAGTATTAGAAAAATTAGCAACAGCTAAAAGTTATCATCAAGAGCAACAAGGTTCTAAAGTTAACCGTCAATTTACATCCGAAGTTGCTGCTGCTTTAACAACCGTATTAAGCAAATATGATCGTTATCAAATTGCCACACATACTGTTCAAGGAACTTATCAAATTGATGTTACTGTTTATGATCAAAAAAATGATCATTATGTTTTAGGGATTATTTGTGATGATTTAATATATCCAATCGGAGTTGAACAAAAAGAATATGATTTTTATCGGCAAAAGTATTTAGTTGATCGTGGTTGAAAAATTGAATCAATTTTATATAGTAATTGAATGGTAAAGAATCAGCAAGCAGATCTTATTAACGACATTGTTCAAAAGATTATTGGTAAATAGGAGGCCTTATGAAATTTGATTTAGCTAAAATTAAAAAAATGAAAAATCTAACAGATTTAGACATATATTTATTTAAAACATATTTACCAAAAAATGGTAATCGAATTATTAAAGCTGAGTTATTAAATTTGATTCATACATATTTTCCAAGAGTAACATCAGATCAAGCAAATCAATTTATTACCTTGTTAAAAAATAACCGTGTTGTTTTTCTTCGTGGCTATGGTTATGTTGGTAATGAAACATTAGAATCATTTAACCGTCGCCAACAAGATGATGAAGAGGACGAACAAGAAAAGGTTCTGCGACCAACAGCGGTAACTAAAAAATTAGCACCAGTTGTTAAACAAAAAGAAAAACCAAAAGTTGTTGCAAAACCAAAAACAACATTAGTACGAAAAACGATTGATTTTAGTAGTTTATCTTTTTCGGACCGCTATCAAAATTTTATGCAATTATTATATCCAATTAAAAATGAAAAAGAAAAACCTAAAATTGCTTTAGTTGATATTCCTGATTTAACTTCTAATAATTTTGATGATAGCAGAAAAAATACAATGATGAAGGATGATGAAGATTATATTGACCCATCTAAAGCTGAAAAACTAGCTTTTGATTTTTCAAATCCGACTAGTTCGGAAACAATTTGACGAAAAATGAGTATTAGTCAATATCGAAAGTATTTTTTATCGTATCATCAAATTACCCAATTTCAATACCAAGGTTTAAATAAGTTTTTTATTGATTATTTATTAGCCTTACCAATTAATGATAGATTAATTATTAATTATTATGAAACAGCAATTACTAATAAGAAAGTTTATGAAGCTTTTTATGATAATTATTTACGGAATCGGATCAGATATGCTTTTTTAATTGATTATAATTTATTTTATGATGTTCCGTTAATTCAAAAGAATCTTAATAAATATCATAAAGATATTAAAAAAGCAGCGGAAAATATTATTGTTAATTTATTTATGCAATTTTTAACGTTGACTTTTAATGTCAATGAAAAAAAATTAGAGATTACTCCCGATGTGATCGAACAAATTAAAACTTTTTATTGAACATTTAATCAAAAAATGCATTTATTTGAATTTAAAGATTACATTTTTTCAACCAACCCAAAATGAAAAGAAGAATATGCGATGAACTTTATTAATTTTTTTGAAGGATATAAATTTACTTCAAATCAACAAGCAATCAATTTAATTATTGATCATCTTGAAAGTGATAAACTATTAGAATTATTAAAAGAGAAGATTAACAAAATTAACTTTCGAAAAACTACCATCAATGATCATGTCTTATGATATGATGTCAAAACAAGTTGTCATTTATTAGATAATGAATTAACTTATATTAAAGGAAACTTATTAAATAATATTCAAACTATTTTTGAAGAGACAATTGGTTAAGGTTTCTGTTGATACTGACCCATTTATTATTTAAAAAAATAAGGGAATATCATTTTTTAAATTTTTATTTTAAATAACCTTGCATTTCTTTATCCGCTTAGTAAAATTAAAGTACAAAAAAAGAAAGCTATTGAGGATACTATGAAAAAATGATTTAGTAAAATTAAATGACAGTGACAACAATTATGACATATTTTCTTGTTATAAGGTTTTTTGTTTTTTGTTGGCATTTATTTGACATCATTAGGGATTGCGATTTATGCGCCAACTAGTACTGGTGCTAGTCAAATTGATTTTACTATTTTTGCTTTGTTAGTCTTAATGTATGGTAATTATGCGTCGGGTCACTTAAATGATACGGTTCTAACTGCTCATTATGCCTTAGTGTTATGAATGTATTATTTAGTTTTAATTTTATTTACAATTATTTTTATGTTAATTGTAAATGTAAAAGCATATCGGAAAACAAAAGATCGTCAAATTTGAGTTAAATTTGCATTATGATTCTTGGCGATTTAATTTTAGCATGGTTATTACCACTGTTAATTCACTTTAATTGACAATATATTATTTCAGCGGATGGGATTCAACAATGAGCAGAGAGTTCTGGTGGTATTGCGGCGTGATTATTTTTAGGTGGTTTTTCATTATATTGTGTTGGGTTAGCAATTTGAATTTATAGTAAAACTTGATATGGTCCTTATAACCATGTTTGTGAAGCATTTATTAAACTAACAAAATTAAAATATCCTGTTGCTCAGATTTTATTAGATGTGATGATGGTTATTCCCGGGTTTATTTTCTGAGTCTTTTTACCATTAAATGATGATAAGTGAAGTTTTTTATTTACTAACTTTAGTTTTGGGACAAGGGCCTTTATATTTATTTCGGGACCATATGTTAATGTTGTTAAAAAAGTTTTAGCAAAATTTTTAAAAATTAATTTGTGGAAAGCAAATATTCTGGCACGAAATAATAGTGTTAGTACTTAATTATGAAACAGATTCTTTAAAATTAAAATAAAAGCACCTTCATGAATTAGATGAAGATGCTTTCATTACTCAAAATCTTTGCCAAGGAATAATCTTTGTTAAGAAAAGATTACATTGTATTAAGAATAGTTGTTACGGTCCTATTTGTAATTTCTATTGTTAAGCCTTGACTGATTTATCAATAAGTTGTATCAGTTGCCTTTGATAACTTATTTTCAAAAGTTTTTTTGTGTAGAGTGTGTAAATTTTTACACATATATTATTATAACCTATAAAATTAGGGGCTAAGAAAAGTATCAAATTATTTGCAAAATATAATTTATTTTGGAATTAATTTTAAAAGATATTTTATAAGAAAAGAAAATGTATTTTTTATTTAATGAAAAATATTTTTTCGTTAAATAAAAATATAAGTGGTAAATTGTTATACACACTTTAAAAATATGATTAACATGATGCCCGTTTTAGTCCGCTGTTTTAATTTGTTATATAAAATTTTTGTTTTAAATTACTATTTTTTTCCAGTATGAATAGTTGTAAAAAAATATATTAACAAGATATAATTTAAATAGATTAAACTGTAGGCAAACATTCTTAATAGTTAAAGTAAAGGTTAAAAGAGAAAGTAGTAGAACAAGATGCAAAAAAATATAAAGAAACATGGCAAAATGATTGGATCGATTAGTGGTGGTTTATTAGCAGTATTGGGATTAAGTTTAGGACTATTTTTTGGGTTAAAAACTAGCAACATTGGTAATGATCATTTTGCAACAAAAAAACAAAATTATGAGAGATGATCACAGCAACTCCGCCCGATACAGCGCATGCTGTTTTTATTAATGGTTTTGTTGGAACTTCAATTGTGGAAAAATATTTAATAAAAAATGTTAAAGGAAAGTTTTCGGTTGATATTATTCGTAGTTATAAAAGTAGTGGTCGTGCTCCTGATGAAAATGAAAAAATTGCAAAATATAATTCAGCAATTTCTAAAAAATGATGTTGCAAAATATGCAAATGTTATTGATAAGTCGACAGAATTGTCACATATGAAATCATATTTTTGATTTAATAATAAAAATGGAATGATTCGTGCTTTAACGGGAAGTGGTAATTTTTCTAATAATGCATTATTAGAGGCACCTTCTTATAAGGAAGTTTTATATGATGTTACTAATTATAAAGGGGTTGGTCGTGATATTTTTTGTGGTGGGATTAACGCAACATAACAAGTAAATACAACAAGACTTAGTCAAATCTATCAAGCAAATTGTGCTGGTTTTGATATTAATAAGAAAGAAACTTATCAATCTGGGCCAAATGTTATTAAAGAAAAATCACAATTTAATGATATTGTTAATATTCAAAAACAAAATCCAAAGTTAAAAGGAGCGAAGGGATTATTAATTTTGTCTGGCGATGGGGGAATTGAAGTTATTAAAGACTACTTAGATCAAACAGCAGACGATAATATTAATTTAGATGTTTTTGTTGGGAATAGTGCGGCTGGTTTTGATCCAGTTTTGAAAAAGCAAGTGATTACTGATCAAAAGTATAGTAATCGTTTAAACATTATTCGTGAACATCCGCGGGGAAGTATTAAAGACGATGAGGGCCTTATTAAAAGTACGACAGCAAAAACACATACTAAATTGTACGCTTGATATAATGCCAAAAATGAACTGTTAGCATTTTGATTGGGTAGTGCTAATTTTACAAAAAATGGTGTTAAAAACACGCAATCATTTCGAGAAATTTTGTTGGAAATGCCATTAGAACTTGAAAATTGAAAAGAGAACTTAATTTGTAAAGTTGTTGGAGCTTTTAAAACAGAACCAAGTTAACGAATTCAAGATTTTTGTCGATAATGAGAATTAAGAAGCATTTTGGTTATTTTTTATAAATATTTGCAAAAAGTATATTGCAAATTTTGATCTGAACGAATCCTAATTTCTTCAGATTATTTTTAATTAAGATGTTAAATTTAATTTAAAAATTAATAAGAGTTAATTATACAAAATTTTATTGCAACTATTTGTTTAAGATAGTTGCTTTTTATTATTAATTATTTATAATATTTATAAATAATAAAGGAGGTGGAGAATGCGTCAGAAAAATGATAGTCACAATAAATTTTGTTTATCATATTTTATTTGACTTGGTTGTAACTATGTAGTTAGCATTACCTTTGTTGGAACTTTTGCGACATTATCAAATTTAGATGCTCCTAATGCAATTGAAATTCATGTTTTATGAATCATTGTTTTAGAAGGACTTATTGTTGGCGTGTGTGCCCATATTTGTGCGCGGTTAGCATGAATTCACCATAGTTATAATAATAGTGGTATTTATATTTTTGTTCGAACTAGTTTTGGCCGGTTTTGAGGAATTTTTGTTGCTTTTATGCAATAGACTTCTTGCATTACTTGTTAAAAAATTGCAAATATTTGTAAAAAAGATACTAATAGAAAAATATAATTTTAATTAATTATGTTTTTTATTTAAAAATTTAATATTTTTCCACAACGAAAAATTAATTTATTATTTAAATTATTTAATTTTAAATAAATATTTTATGTTAAATATAATAATTGTAAATTATAAATTGAGGCAATTAAATTAAATCTTAAACCAAATCTTTTTCTTCGATTACGATATTTTTCTGTAATAATTTTAAATTTTTTAAGAATAGCAAAAATATTTTCAATAATAATTCTCATTTTTGAAACTAGTCTATTATATTGCTTTTGTTCTTTGTTTAAAGGGTTTTTCTTTGTTTTCTTTGTAGGTATTAGAACATTATTGTGATTTTTTTGTATTCCTTGATAACCACTATCAACTATTAATTTGGTATTTTTTAAAATTGGGATTTTTGATTCTTTAAATAAAGCATAATCATGTTTTTTTCCGAGCGAAAAACTTGTTGCAATAATTTTTTTGGTTTCTTGTTCGATAATTACTTGTGTTTTGATCGTGTGTTTTTTCTTTTTACCAGAATAAGATTGTTTTTGTCTTTTTTTGGGCGTTGGATTGGAGTTTCGGTAGCATCAATAATAATAGTTTTATCATTAAAATAATCATTTATTAGTGCTTTTTTACCAGCAAGTTGTTGAAAATCAGAGTTTTTAATTAAAATATCTTCAATTCACTTAATATTACGATAACAATTAGCCTCACTAATATCAAAACTTTTACCAAGATGAAAATAAGTCTGATATTCTCGTCAATATAATAAAGTCATCAATAATCTATTTTCTAATGATAATTTATTAGTTTTACCACCTTTTTTAAATTTTTCTATTTCAGCAACTTTTAAAATATCTAACATTTTATTAAAAGTGGATTTTTTTATTCCTGTTAATCTTAACCATTCTCTATCATTAAGAGTATTAAATTTATTATTGTTCATATTTTTATGTCCTCATAAATTATATTTTATAATAATATTTTAATAAAAAAGGGTATCGCAAGAAGTCTAATATATAANATTNCCATTTTTAATTACATTTCAAATTATGATGTTATTACGGGGAACATTTAGTGCGCCATGGGTAGCTAGTTATGATCAACAAAACCATGTTGTTATTCCGTGATATGCTTTTAATTTTGGTGCTTTTGGTGATTTATGAATGGATCTGATTGGAATTGTTATTTACTTATTTTTTTCCTTTGTTATTTTTGGCGGAATGAAATTATATAAACGTTTGAACGATTTAACGGCTAGTTTAAAATTAATTGCAGCGAGTGTCTTAATTTTAGCAGGTCTTTATTTAGCTTTTCGCAATGGTCATAATAATTTTAAATATTGAAGTACTAATAGTCATTTAAATTTAGATGGTTTTGTTAAGGCCTTTAATTCTTGTTTTTATTTTTTTACTGGGTTTGAAGTTTTTACAACTGTTGGTCGTAATATTGCTTCAGCACGGAAGAATATTGGGTTAGGGGTTATTATCGTTTTAATTATTAATGTTTTATCCCATTTAATTATTGCCATAATTTTCTTTGCTGCTTTTAATCACTTTGTACAAAATATGAATATGGAAACTTGAAATAGTTTTCATAATAAATTTGTTGTTTATGGGGGCACGATTATGATGATTATGTTTGTAATTACGTTAAAGATTAACCTAATTATGCAAGATAGTTTATATGGCGGAACATCGTTACAGCCATTAGCGCACGAAGGATTTCTTTCTAATCGGTTTCAAAAATTAAGTCGTGATAATATTTCAACAAAAGCATCATTCTTGCATATGAGTTTAACAATTCTTAGTTTATTTATTTGGTTAATTATTCCAGATTTAATCAAAGGAATTACCTTAACAAAAGAATATGGTTTTATGTGTACGATTGAACAATCATTAACTTATCAGGAACCTTTTACTGGATCTTCGTTAACAGCAGCTTCTTCGGCAATTACAATTTTTATTTATGCGATGATGTTTGCGGTTGCTATTAAATTAGGAATAACAAAACAAATGAAGTTAAAAATATGAGAATGAATTGTCGTACCAATTACAATGTTAATTTTAATTTTTGTTTTAATTTGACATTATTATACTTTAATTAATAATATCGTAACTGCATCAGCAGAAAATTTCCAAAGTGCTTTGATTTCAGGGCTTATTGAGTTTATCTTTATTGGAACAGCAGTTAGTTTTGTTACTATTTGGTATTTTACTTATTATCGAATTAAATATTGTAAACGAGTGTTATGATTTCCAGAACAACAAGCTAAAATTGAACAAAATTTTCAAGTAATTAGTCAATCAAAACTTGTTTATGAACATATTTATCAAATTTTATTGCGTTATTTAAAATATTATAATCATAGTAATAAGGCAGAAGATTATTAAACGGTGTTATAAATTTTAACACAGTTAGAGGATGATTTTTTACCAGGCGATGAACAAGAACTAGATGACGAGAAGCGGCAGTGTTAAAATAATTATTTATAATTAGTATAAATAATCTTGATTTTTAATTTAGATTTAATTATAATATTTATAAATAAAAAGGAGGTGAAAAATGGCCCAATTATTAAACCAAAATAGTAATAATGATTTACAAGAATACTTAACTGAACATATTACTATACAATTACAATGTTTTAATTTAAGTGCTGAAGCTAATCGTTTGGGATATCCTGGTTTTGCGCACTATTTTAAAGTTCAAGCACAAGATGAGATTTTACATCAACGTTGAATTATTAGACTTCTTGCGATACCCTTTTTTATTAAAATATTATTATAAAATATAATTTATGAGGACATAAAAATATGAACAATAATAAATTTAATACTCTTAATGATAGAGAATGGTTAAGATTAACAGGAATAAAAAAATCCACTTTTAATAAAATGTTAGATATTTTAAAAGTTGCTGAAATAGAAAAATTTAAAAAAGGTGGTAAAACTAATAAATTATCATTAGAAAATAGATTATTGATGACTTTATTATATTGACGAGAATATCAGACTTATTTTCATCTTGGTAAAAGTTTTGATATTAGTGAGGCTAATTGTTATCGTAATATTAAGTGAATTGAAGATATTTTAATTAAAAACTCTGATTTTCAACAACTTGCTGGTAAAAAAGCACTAATAAATGATTATTTTAATGATAAAACTATTATTATTGATGCTACCGAAACTCCAATCCAACGCCCAAAAAAAGACAAAAACAATCTTATTCTGGTAAAAAGAAAAAACACACGATCAAAACACAAGTAATTATCGAACAAGAAACCAAAAAAATTATTGCAACAAGTTTTTCGCTCGGAAAAAACATGATTATGCTTTATTTAAAGAATCAAAAATCCCAATTTTAAAAAATACCAAATTAATAGTTGATAGTGGTTATCAAGGAATACAAAAAAATCACAATAATGTTCTAATACCTACAAAGAAAACAAAGAAAAACCCTTTAAACAAAGAACAAAAGCAATATAATAGACTAGTTTCAAAAATGAGAATTATTATTGAAAATATTTTTGCTATTCTTAAAAAATTTAAAATTATTACAGAAAAATATCGTAATCGAAGAAAAAGATTTGGTTTAAGATTTAATTTAATTGCCTCAATTTATAATTTACAATTATTATATTTAACATAAAATATTTATTTAAAATTAAATAATTTAAATAATAAATTAATTTTTCGTTGTGGAAAAATATTAAATTTTTAAATAAAAAACATAATTAATTAAAATTATATTTTTCTATTAGTATCTTTTTTACAAATATTTGCAATTTTTTAACAAGTAATGCAAGAAGTCTATTAATTTTATTGCTGATTGTGATGGTACTTATTGCGTTGATAATATTAAAGTGAATAATGACAATAAAAAATGTGATTCATTATTAATGTTAATGGAGCATTATCAAAAACATCGTCAACATTTTAGTAATTTAACTACTAAATTAGCAAATAATGCTAAAGCACAAAATGATTTAGTAACTTATAAATTTTATGATTGATTTATAATTGATTTTTATGAAGAATTAGCAGAAATAAAAGATATTATTGATTGAATTAAAATGGCAAATCATAATTATTATGATTTGGATTCTAAATTAGGAACGCGTGAAGAACCAGATACCTTATTGGTAATTGACCCTTTTAGTTATCATAGTTAAAATTTTCTAACAACTAAAATATTTATAATCTTAATCCAAAAACCTATTTCAAATTTAAATCTTAAATAAAAGATAATAATAAAGTTTTATTGTTTTTATTATTATTTTTTATTTCAAATTAAAAGTTATTAATAAGTTAGAAAGAAAGGAGGAAGAAAAATGCAGACAGTAAATTTAACAATTCGTGAACAAAAATTACGTTATGCTAAGCCATGGTTAGCAATTGCTTATTTTTCAATTCCAACGGTTTTAATTATGCTTATTCAAGGTCTTTATAATATTATTGATAAAGAATTGGCGCTTCAATTTGCGGCGATTGATTTACGACAAGATCCTTGGTATATTCACCAATATAATTTAATTACAAAGCAAAACGTTACCAACATTCCCTTAAAAGATATGCAAGCTTTTATTAATGTTGCAACACAATATACAACCCAAATTTATAGTTTATTATGATCATTTTCACTAATTACGGGAATGGGGTGTGCCATTAATTTTTCATTAGCTTATGGTCGTCGTGATCTTTTCCAAATGCGAGAAATTGCAGGAAATGGTTTTTCGTGTACAATTTTATTTTCACTTATTAGTTCGCTATTTATGTTTTGTTTAATTTTTCCATCGTGACATGCTGTTTTTATTACAAGTCAAATGGGCGGAATGCATAATAACATTACTAATTATTTAGCGTGAGAATACTCATATCCAATGTTATTAACAACACCATTAATGTTTTTAAGTTATTATTTTGTGTCATTACTTCGTAATGAAGGACGAACTAACTATGTGTTGTTATTAATTACAGTTTCTGTTTTTATTAATATGGGAGCCGGAACTTTCTTTATGCGTGTTTGTCATTTAAAAATGGAAGGGGCAATGTTAGGAACAGTTGTTGCTTGATTGTGACAAATTATTATGGGTTTTGTCATTGTTTTTTGTTCAAAAAGTAGTTATTCCCAATTTAAAGTACAAGATGTGTTAAAACTTAAATGATACAACGTTATTGCTTTTTTTAAAGCAGTTTTATCGAACTTTATTTCAAATTTTGTTTTAGTTGTTAGTTCTTATTTATCAACTGTGCTTGTTGTATTATTACCAAATTAAGAGCAGTATAATGGGGTTTCTGTTTTACAAGAATTATTAAGTGCTTTAAATCCTTGAATAACATTAATTTTATCAGCAGGAATTGGTTTAACGCAAGGAGCACGAACGGTTATTGTTTATAATTATGGAGCCCAAAAGTATCATCGTATTTGACAAGTTTTAAAAATTACTAGTTATTTGTTAATTATTTGATTTTGTTTAATGTTATTATTAGTAATAATCTTTAATCGGCAAATGCTGTTAATGTTTGCTTTTCCAAGTCAATATGTTAGCAAATATAAATGATGATTAGTTTTGTGTGTTTATTCGTATCCATTTTGTGCGACAACTTTTATTTGTTTTACCCTTTATCAAGGGATTAATAAAACAACTTTGGCAAGTATAACAACTAGTTTTCGTGCTATCTTTATTGCAATTCCAATTATATGTTTAGGATATGAGATTAGTATTTGAACTAATAATTCAATTTATTATTTTATCGCAATGGGTGGGATTGATTTTATTGCTTCATTATGTTTGATTCCTTTTCTATGTTATAGTTGAAAAAAATATGATTGGCAATTAATTGATCATCCGGATAATTTTGTTGTTAGTTCATTAAAAATTAAAGTTTAAAAAGTCAATGTGTTTTTAATAAACATCTAGTGGAACATATGAAAGTATCAAATAATTTGCACTAATTAAATCTTTATGGAAGTAAGTTGTTAAAGAGGAAGGGGTAATAATTTTGCTTTCTTTTCAAGTATAATATTAATAAGCAAGTAAACTTTGCAAAAAGGAGTAGCGCAATGGAAATCGGAGATACAATTTATACTGTCTTAACAACTATATGATTTGCATATATGGTTCTTTCGATACGAAAATCAAAAATACCAATGACTCGTTTACAACCAAGTTCTTTTAATAATCAACAAAAAATAAACATTAGTACATGAACAGAACTTGATGAAAAAATAATTTCTATTACAGCTAAAAATACAACTATTACAATTGGAGAACTTAGAGAAACAATTGATGAAGTAATTTTGAAAATGTTTCATAAAACTAATATCAATATTACAAGTAATGATTATTCTTATCAAATTTTTAAAAATAAAACAGGTGAAGCTTTTAAGAATCATAATTTAAATGTTAATAGTTTTGTTGTTTTTATTAAAATTTTTAGTAAAGAAAATAAATTAATTATTGGGATGACAGATTACATTCCGGTTAATTTGACAATTGCTAACTATTCGCATTATCTTAATCCTTCTAAAAATTAAATTTTTTACAAAAATTAGTCTTCAAAAATGATGATAAAAAGGGTTATTAACCAGATTTATGAATATAAACAGTAAGATTAGGTTTTATGAAGGGATTTTGTTGTTTAAAGAGCTAATTAAAAACTGCTTATTTAAGCAGTTTTTTCTTTTTTTCCAAAGTAAAATATGATATGATTAATTACATAGAATAGTTAGCAGCTATTTTTTGTATCAACTTATATTAAACATTTAGCAATTATCAACAATATTAATTGAATATAAAGAAGGAGTTATTCAAATATGAACAAAACATTTTTTACCATTATAACAGCTTCAATGTTAGGATCAACGTTACCACAAACGCTTAATCAAGAACAAGCCACAACGAAATCTTTAAATTGAGATATTAGTGTGATGTCTGGAAATGCATCATTTCCAGTTGCAAAACGTGGGATGAAATTTGTCACTAATAGTGACAGACCATTGGTTTTTAACTACTTAAATTATGCTACGACATGAGAATTATTTATTCAACAATATCCTTATTTTAAAATTATTGACTCAAGCATTACAGCAGGGTTAAAAGGGGATAATAAACAAAACAACTTTGATAGTATGGTTTATCATACGAGTGATTTTAACACTGGTTCATCAGGGGCAATGTTCACAATGGGTGAAGTTAAGTCACAATTCATTGGTGATTATGTTGTTTTATCGGTTGTTGGAATGTTATTAAACAATGCGATCCAGTTCGGTGTGATGTATACTCTAAATATCACGCAGCAATATGCTGACCCGTATCCATTTTATGACGCAGTAACTGGTCGAATCCAGTTTATGAGTCAGAAGTAGACTTTGAATTAAAGGGCATTAATTAGAAATGTCAAGGATTGATAAGTTATATCAAATCAAAAAAAATGGGAAGGGCTATAGTAATAATAAAATTAAAATTAGAGATATATACGAACGATTTATTAAAATTATTACTTTAATAATTATCCCATTGTTGTTGATTGTTTTGATCTATGCGATTGGTGCCACTTTAAATGAACACAGTAAAAATCAAGTCTTAATTACAATAGGGGACGTCTTCATTAAAATTGGAAGAGATGTTTTTAATAATTTATCAATTATTTTTTGTCTTGTTACTGTTATTAGTATTACTAATAATCTTAAAGCCGTAGCAATTGGTGTTACTGGCTTTTTAGTCTTTTCGGTAACCCAATTTGCTTTAATTCAATATCAGGTTACACCAGATGGAATCTTGTATGTTGATAGCATTTTATTTTTCTATAAAGGGGATAATTTATCTTTATTTTTAGGCTCAACATTAGGAATTGTTACCTTAAATACGTCAATTTTTGGTGGGGTTGTTGTTGGACTTATGTCATCATACATTTATTATAAGTGTATTGAATTAAGAATGCCTAAATCATTAGGATTACTGAATGGCTTTCCTTTGGTTAACATCATTGTTGTTTTTGCTAGTATGCTGTTAGCTGTTATCTTCTTATTATTATGGATTGGGATGGCAATGTTTTTAAATAAACTTTATTTCTGAATGTGAAGTCAAAGTGCGCGTAATTTTTTAGGGGCTGCTTTTGTTTATGAATTTTTAAATATCTTATTAGTTCCATTTGGATTTAAAGATATTTCAGCAAACTTATTTGTGCAAAGTAATTCACAAGTATTAACTCAACAAGAATTTCTAGAGTTATTTAGGCATATCTCATATTGTTATGGTTGACAATATAATATTTTCACGCAAAGTTGAAATAATGAAAGCATTCAAGCAGTATGAACATATTTACAACAACCACAATTACTTGATAGTAAATTATCTTTAATTGACTGAATGTCAATCTTACCATTTAACCGTTTACCACAAATTAATGGAATTGAAACGGGGTTATATAATTGATTCTTATATAGTCAAAACATTGGTGATCTATTTCAATTAAAATTACCACCAAATTATGCGATTGTATTTGGTGCTTCATTAGGGGTTAGTGTTGCTATTGTTTTAACTAGTAAGAAAGAAAACCGCGTTCCAACCGCGTTATTAATGTCAATTATCGTATTAATAACAATCTTAACAGGAAATAATATTATCATTAACTTATTTATTTTCTTAGCATCACCATTACTATATGTGTTTGTGTATGCGCCAATTGCTGGGTTAAATGGCTTATTTATGTCTATGTTAGGTGTTCACATTTGAGTATCCTTTACTGATGGTTTAATTGATTTTATTTACAAGGGGATTTTACCAGCGGCAAAAGGAACACAGTTCTTCTGAATTCCAATCTTTAGTGTTATCTGGTTTGTAATCATTACACCGATTTTTGCCAAAGCAATTATTCATTTTGATTATCCTTTTATTGGGCGCCGAGAAACGATTCTAACACGAATTACGCACAAAAAGTATCATGAGATTTGGAATCATTAAAAATAACAGGCTTTAATGTTTAATTTAAAAAATGTGAAGGAATTTTTAGGGTGTCACAAAATTTAACAAATTTTTCGAAAAGTTTTAAATATAATAGGTTATCTAACCAAATAATTATTATTAATCATAATACAGTTTTTAAATTTGTTAAATTAAGTCCGAAAAGAAAAAACATTATTAATTGATTATTAGCAAATAATAGTTATTATTTACCTAATATAAATATTTTTCAAAATTATATTTCATATGATTTAATTGCCGGTTATTCTTTTAAACAAATTGGTTTTACAGGGATTTTAGAATTAAAAAATATTTTGTTAGTAATTCAAACTTTGCAGAAATTAAAATATAAGAGAAAATATGTTGTTCACGGGGATTTAAGCCCAGTTAATATTATTTTTACCCAAAATTTAGAAGTTAAGAAAATAATTGATTGAGACAATGCTAAACTTGGTTCAAAATATCAAGATCCAGCATATATTTTTTGATTATGAATAAATTTTGGGGCAAATAATAAAAATTTTAGTCAACTTAAAAGGGAGGCCAATGTTTTTAAGAATACTTTGCAGTATAATCAAAACGATCTTAAAAAACTTCAATGATGAATTTATAAAGTTATAAAAAACAAAATGAAGAAACATTCTTATCAAATTAAAAATAATGATTGATTGTTAAAATGATATCTAAATTGTATAGAATAGACTTCTTGCATTACTTGTTAAAAAATTGCAAATATTTGTAAAAAAGATACTAATAGAAAAATATAATTTTAATTAATTATGTTTTTTATTTAAAAATTTAATATTTTTCCACAACGAAAAATTAATTTATTATTTAAATTATTTAATTTTAAATAAATATTTTATGTTAAATATAATAATTGTAAATTATAAATTGAGGCAATTAAATTAAATCTTAAACCAAATCTTTTTCTTCGATTACGATATTTTTCTGTAATAATTTTAAATTTTTTAAGAATAGCAAAAATATTTTCAATAATAATTCTCATTTTTGAAACTAGTCTATTATATTGCTTTTGTTCTTTGTTTAAAGGGTTTTTCTTTGTTTTCTTTGTAGGTATTAGAACATTATTGTGATTTTTTTGTATTCCTTGATAACCACTATCAACTATTAATTTGGTATTTTTTAAAATTGGGATTTTTGATTCTTTAAATAAAGCATAATCATGTTTTTTTCCGAGCGAAAAACTTGTTGCAATAATTTTTTTGGTTTCTTGTTCGATAATTACTTGTGTTTTGATCGTGTGTTTTTTCTTTTTACCAGAATAAGATTGTTTTTGTCTTTTTTTGGGCGTTGGATTGGAGTTTCGGTAGCATCAATAATAATAGTTTTATCATTAAAATAATCATTTATTAGTGCTTTTTTACCAGCAAGTTGTTGAAAATCAGAGTTTTTAATTAAAATATCTTCAATTCACTTAATATTACGATAACAATTAGCCTCACTAATATCAAAACTTTTACCAAGATGAAAATAAGTCTGATATTCTCGTCAATATAATAAAGTCATCAATAATCTATTTTCTAATGATAATTTATTAGTTTTACCACCTTTTTTAAATTTTTCTATTTCAGCAACTTTTAAAATATCTAACATTTTATTAAAAGTGGATTTTTTTATTCCTGTTAATCTTAACCATTCTCTATCATTAAGAGTATTAAATTTATTATTGTTCATATTTTTATGTCCTCATAAATTATATTTTATAATAATATTTTAATAAAAAAGGGTATCGCAAGAAGTCTATTATATCAAACCAATTCTCTTAAAGATGCCAATGGTCATCCGCTTACTTCAGAAGTAGTTAATAAAGTACAACAAAAATCATTAGAATATGTAAACAATTTTAAAAACAAAAATTTTAATTTAAATCAAATTACCAATTATTTAAAAACAAATGTTAAAGACTTTGATCAACATTTTAAAGTTGATAATAAAAATGAAACATTAAAATTAAATTCTTATTCTTTGTTACAAACAAATAACAAAGATTTAGACAAAGAAAAAACAATTACTAATACATTAAATGCAGTAAACAAACTTAAAATTGTTAATACCGGAATTTATACAGCTGCTACTATCGCTGAAATTGCGGCGGCTGGTTTCTGAGCAGCAGCTTGATGGCTTGGACTTAGCGTTCCGTGAGCGATTGCCGCAACCGCTTTAGGAGCAGCGCTATTCACTGTTTATTATGCAATAAATACATTTCTGATTGATAATGATATCTCCAATAAAAACTTATGAGATGACTTGTTATGAGTAAAAGATATTACCTTTTTTGTAAGTAGCGTTTCATATAGTTTAATTTATAATACAGCAGTTTTAGTAGCCGAGGGAACATTAACTGCAACATCATGAGCAGTTCCGGCAGCCTTTGCTGCAATCGGAGTTTTTTTCGGAACTTGGACATGATTAAAACTGTATATTGAAGATATAATTTAGAAAAGAAGGAAAAAATTATGGGAACATTATTAAGCCTTTTAGGGTCAATCGGAATTATTAGTAGTGGAGCAGGGAGTGCTGCAAGTGCAGCTAATACTGCTAACGTTACCATTGGATTTTGAGATTATGTTGTAGGAATGAAAAATATCTTAACTAATCCTAATTTATTAAATGAAACTTATGCTCTTTACAATGCGGCAATGGGTCAATTAGGAACTTTGTTTAATCTTTTAAAAACATTTCAATGAAGTAATTTCTATAATGAACTATCATCATTAGGAATGACAACAAAAAATTTATTAATATATGCTAAAAACATTGCACAACGAATTGACCAATTAATTCCCGATGCCTTTTTATCATTAGAAAACCTTTCTGGAGTAGAACTTGCTGAAATTGAAGGAATTATAGCAGGTTCAACATCGACTGCTGTTGAAGGTGGTATTCTTGCTGGTTCGTTAGGAACAGCACTTGAAACAATGGGAATTTCATTAATAATTGGTGCTGCGGTTTATGGCGGCTACTATGCTTATGAACATTGAGATAGTATCAAACATTTGCCAGTGAAGCAGTAAAAACTGCTGAACATTATATTTCATCAGCAACTGATTACTTAAAATCAGCAGCTAATTATTTAAAAAGTTGGTGACCGTTTTAATAAGAATTATTAAAACACTATAAATAGTTTTATAATTAATTAATTAATTAATTAATTCTAACAATTAGCAATTTCCTCTTTTAAAACATAAAACTATTTTTAAAAATATGAGAATATCAGTAATATGATATTCTTTTTTTCTTGTAAAAAATATTTTAGAAGTGTCCGTTCAAATAATTTTAAAAGCAAGTAAAAATTCTTGCTTTTTTGTTTTTTTAGATATTTTAGCTTTAGAAAGAAAGGAGAAAAAACGATAATTATATATTGATATGTTAAATATT
>NZ_JXYY01000069.1:0-4771 GCF_016082235.1 Spiroplasma sp. hyd1 | reverse complement strand
TNNNTTTTNNTAAATTACTTCCAGCCTGGTGGGGATATTATGGTTGCCACCGCGTTGGTTGTCATTTGTGTTGTTGCCGTGTCATTACAATACTTTTATATTTTTATTAATAACTTATTGTACTTCCGTTACTATCGTAATAAGAATGTTAAAATTGTACCAATTCAATATGTGATGTACACTAATAAGGTCACAATCACTGGTTTTATTATTGGTATTATTGTGTTAACTTTTAACATTGGAATCAATATTCTTTATGTTATTTCTGCTTCGCTGCATGAAATTGTGGATGATAGAAGAAGTATTCAAATTATAAAACAATATCAAATTGATGATCATGTCTTAATTGCCTTTATTTTTATTTCCTTCTTAGCTTTAATTGGATTTATTACTTGTTTTGTTTTTGCATTACGTGGTAAAATTGGTGCACGAATTGCTGGCGCATTATTAATGATTGCATTGATGTTCTTTACATGAATTTGAGTTGTTGGACCAATCTTCTGTTTAATTACAGCCTTAATTATTTTCAATGGACATGAGAAAGTAACGGACATTACATTAGTAGAAGCACATAATTTACGCCAATTGAAAAAAACAAGAAAGGCACAGAAAAAGTTAGCTAAATAACATTTATTTTGAAAATAATTTGTTAGTTACTAAGTAAACATTAACAAGTTATTTGTTATAATTAAAAAAATTATTGACTTTATTAAAAATATTTGAAAAAACGATATGATATTTTTAGATTTAAAAAAAATTAGAAAAGAGGCCATAAAAAATGAAAGAACAAAAGAAAACGACTGCTCAGAGCAAGAAGTTTAGTTTGCCAGAATTAGTTTGATTAGGATTTAATTATACTTGTGGGATTGCTTTTACTTCAGTTTATGCAACAATGATGTTTTCAGAAGTTGATAAAACGGGGCAGTTTTTAGGGATGCATATGATTTGAATCTTCTTAGTGGAGGGGTTAGTGGCCGGAACTTGTGCGTGAGCATTTAATAAGTTATCACAAGTACACCCCGCTGGGAATGGTGCTAGTTATATTTATGTTCGAACAAATTTTGGAAAATTTTGAGGATGATTAATTTCATTCTTACAATATACGACATTACCAATTATTGTTACATCACAAATTGTTTCAATGATTCGTTTAAATTTTGTTGGTTCAGGAACATTTCTTGATACAAAAGATATTTTAGGCAATTGAGCAAACTTAATTTGAGATGCAATTGGAATTGCTATTTATATGTTAGTGTCATGTACATTATTCTTAGGAATGCGTTTATTGAAACGTTATTTAAATGCTTCTAGTTATATTAAATGAGGTTCAACAGGATTATTGATTATTGCGTTGATTGCCTTATTTATTATTAATGGAACTTCTGCGTGAGATGTTAATGCTAGTCCAAAGTACACCACCTTAAATCCAACTAATTTTTCAATTGCTTTTACCTCGTGTTTCTTTTTCTTTTTAGGGTTTGAAACATATGCCACAATTGGAAAAAATGTTTGTAATCCAGAACGCAATATTGGTCGTAGTATTATTTGAACAATGACATTAGCAATTATCTTTTATGTTGTTGTTACCATCTTAATGTTAGGAGCAGTTGCGGGCGCATTTACTAATAATCCAAATTTACAAATTTTCCGGTTATTAGGTAATCATGTTGGACAGTGAATTTATTATGCTGGTGTTATTATTATTATTATGTTAATTTGTACTATTTCGCTAAAAGCAAATGCGGGAATGTAAAATGCGTTATATTCAGGAGCGATTTTAGAACCATTTGCCGTGGAAGGGTTAATGCCAAGTAAATATAAAGAATTAAATAAAAATGGAATTCCTTTTAAAGCTTCGTTTTTAAACTTAATTATTACTTTTATCTTTGCAATGATTTGATTATTTATTCCTGATATTATTCAAGGTGCAACGGGTGGCAATGCTGTCTTCTCGTATGCTGCTATTACTGGGGAAGCATCATTAATTATGACTATTATTTATTCGTTTGTGATAATGGTTGCTTTAAAGTTAGGATTTACGAAAAAAATGCGGGTAAAGGTTTGAAAAATGATTGCTTGATCATTAGTATTAATTTTCTTAATTTGACAATTTGTGCAATTCTTTGTTGACTTAGGACGCTCATATCATACTGCAATTAATTAGTTAAATACAGGTGCTTCAAAAGGAATTGCAACGATTGTATCAAATACATTAGAAATTGCTTATATTGTCGGAATGATTAGTTTTGCTGTTATTTGGTATTACACATACTATTGAAAAAAAATATCAAGCACGATTAAAAACCAATCCACAATTACAAGCGACTTTAGATGCTTCCTTTACGGTAACAGATGATTGAAATTATGTTGTGAAGGAAATTCAAACTGAATTAGATCGTTATTTAGTTCGAAATCAAAAAATTTATCAATCTAAAGATAATCCAAATTATCAGGATGCTAAACATATTCGCCAGGAAGCTTATCAGGCTGAAGGGGATTTACAAGAACCTGACAAAACAGAATAAAATTAAATGTTATTTTAAAAAAAAGAACTGTTGTCGTTGACAGTTCTTTTTTTTTAAAAATTCAAGGGTAACAAGTTGTTGTTTTTGTCGCTTCTCTTTTTTTAGAACCAATAATAATAGAACACCTGCGAGAGAGGCAAAAAGGCCAATTCCTGTAATAATTGTTAAACTAATTTGGTTTGCTAATTTATTAGTTAGATAACCCGTTTCAGTTCCATAATGTTTTAATAAAATTGAATCAATTTGTCAAAATCAGGCATCTGGTGAAAAAGCAATAAATGAGATTAACCCAACAGAGGCAGCATATTCTTTTTGACTAATATTAATTTCATAAATTGTTGCTCAACGGTTGGTAACTAATGATCAACAAATAATTCCTAATGTTAAATATAAAATAACAATTAAAGTTTGAATAACAATTTTTCAAGTTGATGATAATGATTCAAATGACGTTTCATTATAACCAGGTAAACTAATCGCAGTAATAGTAATTAAGGATGCTAAACTTAAACCAATTACAATAAATAAAATATATTTTTGGGTACGATCAGCTAATTTACCAGCAGGGGCATTAAATAAAAACCGGAAGAAATATGTTCGTAAAATTCCTACAACAACGACAATAATTGGTAGAATTTTTAAGGCATCTTGCATAAAAGTTACAAAAATACTTAAACCAGATTGATACATATAAACTCCCATAATTAATAAAGTAACAATTCATAATTTAAAATTTTTTAATGTTTTACCTAATTCTTTAATATCAAAATTATTATTTTGATTAGAATTATGATTTATATTAGGAACAAATTTTCATAATAAAATACAATTAATAAAAATTAAACCCGAAAAAATAAAGACAAGAGTACTAAAAGCTCAGTTTCCTAATGACTCTGTTCAAACATTTTCAAACAATCAAAAGACTAAATAAGCGATTGCAATTATAACTGTTCCAATCAACCCATTTAAACTACCATTAATTCCATTTAGTTTACCGTTTTGAGCAGGAGTTCCTTGTTCTTATAACAATTTCCATAGCGCACTTCAAAAAAATAAAGCAAGTAATAAAACTTCATAAGGAAAAAATAACATAAACTTGAATAATTTTTCCACTAGTAATAAAAAGAATTAAGCCATATCAAATACTGACAATCCCAATTCCAGTTAACCCAATTAGGGTTAACTTTTTTAAATTAAAGCGATCGGCAAAATAACCGCCCAGAAAATAACTTAATAATGCTACATATCCATAAATAGCATTGACTTGGGAAAACTGCGAGGCGCTAATTCCCAATCCTTCTGAAATTTTGACAGAAGAAATAACGTTTTTTAAGTAGAATTGGATAGCCATTACTAAGACATCAGCTAGTGCTAAAAGAGCAATAATTCATATTGTTTTGCTACTAATTTTTTTCTGTTGTTCTGATGTTTCCATTTTGTTTCCTTTCAAAATAAAAATATTATTTTAAGGTCGGATTTAAGGTTGCAATGTCACTAATATAACTATGGACAAAATCTTGGGGATATAAATTATTAATAATTTTAAGATCTTTTTCATTTTTAAAAGTTCAGATATTTAATGGTAAATTAAGATTTTTAATAATAGCAACATTCTTTTTTTGCTTGGCTGTTGCAATTGACGGATGTAAATAATCAAATTTGTTAATTAAAGTTTGATCAATATCTTTTAAACTCTCAATTAAATAACCTTTTTTAAAAGGGTTATTTAAATTACTAATAAATTTTAAAGCGTCATGGCCAAATGAAGAAACAATAATTTCAGCATTTGTTTTTGTTTGTAGTAATAACAATGCTTGTTTAATCAAAGTAAATTCTTGTTCATTATAACGATCTGGTTTGATTTCAACATTAATTACTTGGTATTGCTTAGCAATTTTGTTAGTAAAATCATCAATCAATAAGGGTGGTAAAAATTCGGGATTTTTTTTAAAAAAATCAAGCTCTTTAATTTCTTGATAAGTAAAATGGCGAACAGTTTTATTAACATTCCCAATTCTTTTAAAATTATGGTCATAAAAAATAATAATTTGATGATCTTTAGTCATTCGAATATCAAATTCAACTCCAGGACAAGTTTCTAATGCATTAATAAAATCAACCATACGATTTTCTCCGGCGGGGGGCGGGGCTACGAAAACCTTGATGTGCAATTAACATAAATAAATTCCTTCCTTTTATAAGTATTAAATAACATATTTACAAATAATGTGTTAAAAATTATTAAT
>NZ_JXYY01000131.1:0-774 GCF_016082235.1 Spiroplasma sp. hyd1 | reverse complement strand
TCGAAGCGCTCAAGGCGGCCGGCCGCGAAATCGAGGCTGGTATCGGCAAGCTCACTCGGCTGCGCGAGGCCGCGCGCATTGAGCAGGCGCGCACGATTCTGGATGTGCGCCCGTGGCGCGACATCCAGCGCGAGATCGAGCAGGCGCGTGCAGCCTATGCGCGCCTGGCGGCATCCGGCAAGCTGTCCCTGGCGGAGCAGGCGCAAGCGTTCTCTCGTCTGCAGAGCAGGATCGCCGAGTTGCGCTCGCAGACCAACGGCTGGGCCGCAGCGTTGGAGCAGGTCAAGGGCGCGCTGGTCGGGTTGGGATCCGGCGCAGCAGTGTTTGCCTTGGGCGTGCGCAACGCGGTCGCGTTCGAGCAGGCAATGGTGGGCGTGCAGCGCGCAGCGGGCCTGTCCAGACAGGAGGCCACCGCGCTGGGCGCCGAGTTCCAGGCCATGTCCACGCGCATTGCCGTGGGCGCGGGCGACATCGCGCGCATCGCTGCGATGGGAGCGAAGTTCGGCGTGGCCAGCAAAGACATCGCCCGCTTCGCGGAGCTGACCGCGACGGCCGCGCGGCAGTTCGAGATGCTGCCCGACGAGGCGGGACGCAGCCTGGGCATGATCTCTCGGCTGCTCGGCGTGTCCATTGCCGAGATGGATGCGTTCATCGGTATGCTCAATGCGTCGGCCGATGCCGTGGGCGTGGCCGAGCGCGACATCATCCAGGCGCTGACCCTGGCCGGCGCGTCCGCGCAGGAGTTCGGCCTGACGACCGGGCAAGCCACTGCCC
>NZ_JXYY01000121.1:0-1051 GCF_016082235.1 Spiroplasma sp. hyd1 | reverse complement strand
TANNNNGGCAACCAGACGGTGTGCGTGTCGCAGACGGCGAACTATGCGGGATGTCCGAGCGGAGCGCTGACGCAGACGGGGCTGCCGGCCAGCTACAGCGGCAAGCGTGTGTTGCTGCGCCGTGGCGAGAGCTTTGGCCAGATCAACATCCGTCACGGCGAGCGCAACGTCATCGTGGGGGCTTTTGGGTCGGGCAACAAGCCGCGCGTGACCTCGGTGCGCATTGGCTCGGGGCGTCCGGACACGGCCTCGTTCGCCGAGGACATCACCGTGATGGATCTGAACATTGCCGACGGTATCGTACAGGACAGCTCGGCAGCGCGGCTGCTGCTGTACCGCAACGACCTGGCCGATGCGGGCAACAACAACCGCATCTGGTTCGGTGCGGCGCTAGACTACTGGGCCGGCAGTGACCCGTACCGCAACGTCTCGCCCAGCCAGTTCTACAACCCGCGCGAGATCTTCATCGTGGAAAACCGCATCCAAGGCGGCAGCCTGTCCAACGACAGCCCCATCCTGGGCACGGGCTCACGCATCGCGCTGCTGGGCAACGACATGGGTTATGCCAACCAGCACACTGTGCGCATCGGGCGGCTGCACAAGGGGGTGATGGCCCACAACGCCATGCGCGGTCGCTCCTCCGACGGCATCCGCCATGCGCTCAAGCTGCATTCGGGCGGTCTGGACAGCTACACCGACAGCTACAACGGCAGCACCTGGGCCACGCGCCAGGTGGTCATTGCCAACAACCTGTTCGGCGATGCGCAGGACAACAATCAATGGACAGTGGCTGTCAGCCCGCAAAACGGCGTCTCCGCCGAGGGGCTGGAGGACGTGATCGTGGAGAACAACCGCTTCGTGCGGGGCACGCGCACCGTGACCGATTTGGTAATCACGGGACGGCGCATGACCTACCGCGGCAACGTGCGTGTCGACGGGGGCTCGCTGGGCGTGAGCACCAACGGCCACGGTGAGGCCCTTCCGGCCGATTGGCGCGGCCCCTACTACGGCCAGTGAGCCATCTCTTGCGCCACCCCAGCGCACCACAACA
>NZ_JXYY01000142.1:0-525 GCF_016082235.1 Spiroplasma sp. hyd1 | reverse complement strand
CGGGTGTTTGCGCAGCCAGTCGGCATTGACTCGCAGGGCCCTCGCGAGGTCGCGTGTCGTCCAGGCGCCGGTGCGGGTGTGCATCTTCGCCAGTACGCGCGCGTCGTTGCGCGCCGCCTCGTCCGCCTTGAGCTTGGCGCTGATCTCGCGATTGCGCCGCGCCCACTCCAACTGCCATGCGCGCTCACGCTCCGAAGGCTTGCGCACGGGGCGCGGCGCGCTCGGCGGCATCGATGGCGCGCGCGCCGATTCGATCATCTTGCGCAGGTCGATCATCCGTGTGCCTCCGCGAACAGGTCCAGCTGTCGACGCGGTCGAGCGATCGACCCTCTGCTGCCGAGGACCTCGAGGCGGTCGCCGCTCCACACGTTGGTGCCGTCCAGGCGGTAGCCGTTGAGCCACACCAGCCCGGGCCGGCCTGCATTCGTGCGGTCGCTGTGGCAGGTGAGGTGGTAGTGCGGCTCGCTGGGCGAGTCGTCGCCGTTGATCCAGCGCAGGTACTGCGGGCAGGTGCAGGGCCCATCG
>NZ_JXYY01000010.1:3531-32331 GCF_016082235.1 Spiroplasma sp. hyd1 | reverse complement strand
TTTTAATAAAAAAGGGTATCGCAAGAAGTCTAATGTTTTTATTAGCATATGTTATTTCATTACTAGTGTGGTACTTTGCAATTGATATTATTCTCCATCAGTTTAAGTTTGTTATTAATTTACCATTAAATTGACAAACACCAGTTTAAGTTGGGGTTATTATTAGTGTAATTTTAGTTTTATTATGACTATTATCAATGTATTTGGTAAAAAAACGGAAACTAAATGAACTAACAGAATAAAATAGGTTATAATGTAATTATAAAATTTCAGATTAAATCGTTGAATTAGGAGTAGTATTTTCTAACTTAAGGCACAGAGAAGTTATGGGTGGTGGAAATAACTGCTTAGGTGGTTAGGAATTCACCTAAGGAGAGCTGCTAATCCCAGCCGGATTATTATTTTGATAATAATTCGTTACCTGTAATTAAGGCTAATTTATTAGTAAAAAAAGGATGGTACCGTAAGTAATTACTCCTTGTTTATATTTTGATATAAGCAAGGTTTTTTATTACTTAATAATCATTCAAAAGAAAGGAAAAAACCATGGAAAAAGAATTAGAATTATTATTCACCACAGCAACTGAAAAAATTAACGCCGCAACAACGACGGCTGAATTAGCGGCGTTACAATTAGAATATCTCGGGAAAAAATCAATTTTAAATGAACTTTTAAAGAAAATGAAAGATATTAGTCATGAAGAGCGTTTAACGGTTGGCAAACGAGCAAATGTTATTAAAACAACATTAACAGAATTATGTCAAGCAAAGAAAAGCGAATTAGAAAATGTAATGGCGATGGCAATGTTTGAACAAGAAAAAATTGATTTGTCATTACCCGGATATAATTTAACATTAGCAACAAAACATCCGTTAAACCAAGTTATTGATGAAATTTCACAATTATTTCAAGAGTTAGGTTATGATATTGTTTTTGGAACCGAAGTTGAAGATGATGAATATAACTTTCAACGTTTAAATTTACCAATTGGTCATCCAGCACGTGATATGCAAGATACCTTTTATATTACGAAGAATACTTTATTACGAACACATTGTACAAATATGACAGCACGTGCAATTTCGCAAATGAAAAGAAAAGATGAAATTGTCGCAATGATTTCAACAGGGAATACTTATCGACGTGATGATGATGATGCAACACATTCGCACCAATTTATGCAAGTGGATGGTTTTTTAATTGCTCCGCACACTAGTTTTGCTAATTTAAAATGAACAATTCAATACTTTTGTCAAAGAATGTTCGGTGAAAATACTAAGATTCGTTTACGACCAAGTTTCTTCCCTTTTACCGAACCTTCGGTTGAAGTGGATGTTACTTGTGTTAATTGCCATGGTCAAGGTTGCTCAATTTGCAAACAAACAGGATGAATTGAAATTATGGGGGCTGGAATGATTAATCCGTTGGTTTATCAAGCTTGCGGTCAAGACCCAGATTTAACTGGGTTTGCCTTTGGGATTGGGATTGAACGAATTGCAATGATTAAATATGGGATTGATGATATTCGTCGGTTTTATACAAATGATGTTCGCTTTTTAGAACAGTTTAAGAAATTTGATTAGGAGGTCCATGATGATTATTACAAGAAAATGATTAAATAAATATATTGATTTTGAAGATATTACTAATGATGAAATTGCTGCGGCATTAAATAGTTTAGGGTTTGAGGTTGAACGCACTCATAATTTTGATCGTAATAGTAACGTTGTTTGTGGTCGCATTCAAGTTGTAAATGAAATTCCTGACACGCATTTAAAATTTTGCTTAGTTGATACAGCACAAGAATTAGTTGATCCAATTGTTTGCGGGGCTAAAAATCCAACTGAAAATGGTTATGCTGTTGTTGCAAAACCAGGAGCTGCTTTAGCAAATGGGATGAAAATTGAACCACGCCAAATTAAAGGATACGCTTCGGAAGGAATGTTGTGTTCGTTAAGTGAATTAGGTATTTCTGAGAAGTATTTAACAGACCAAGAAAAAGATGAAATTATTTTAAGTTTTAATGAAAAAGAAGTTTCTTATGACATGATTGGAGCTGATGATGTTTTAGTAAAAATTGGTTTAACAGATTATTTATTTGAAATTGATTTAACCTTAAATCGAAGTGATTGTTTAAGTGCTTATGAATTGGCCCGTGAATTGGCTCGTTATTTTAATCGTGAATTATATCCGTTAGAACTTGAATCAACAGAGAATTTAAAAGAATATCAAAATCCATTAAAAGTGACGTTAGATTCAACTGCTGTAGAATCAGCCATTAGTGTTAATGTCAAGTTGACAGCAGAACAAACACCATTAAAACTGGCGGAACGAGTATGATTAAAAATTAATGAATATAAATCAGATGTTACTGATCCATTGGGAGATTTAGTAATTAAAACAACGTTAGAAACAGGACAACCATTATTAATTTATGATTTTAATAAAATTAAAGGAACTTTAGAAATTACTGATAATTATGAAAATGACACTTTTGCAATTAAAAAAGGTGATTTAGTTGTTGTTGATGGTGATGAATTTGTTGAATTAATTGGGGTGCGGGTAAATCCAACGTATGCTGTTAGTGCCAAGACTGTTGAAATTACTGTTTTAGCATTACATTTAAATCATATCGTTATGCGTCAACAACAACAAAAAGTTGGGATTAGTAATATTAATTTACAACGTTATATTAAACCACTTAGTTATGCTACAGTTGGGTTAGGACTATCACGTTATTTATACTTGTTAAAAATTAATGGTTTTTTAGAAGAATTATCTGCTTTAAATTTTATTAAAGAATATAAAAAAGCAGTTGAACCAATTAGTATTAGCTTAACTGAAATTAACGAGTTAATTGGCCATAATTTTCAGTTAGGAGATATTAAAACTTTATTAGAACCATTAGCGTTTCGCTTACAAGAAACAGGGGAAAAACTATTAGTAACTCCGCCCGTAACAAGAACTGATATTTTTCAAAAAGCAGATTTAATTGAAGAAATTGCGCGTTTGTTTGGTTATGATCAAATTACACCACAGCCACCAATTCTTCCTAACATAGCAAAAGCAAAACGCCCCCATGAAAAAACAATGAAGAATTTTGAAACATTTTTGTTAAATAATGGTTTTTATCAAGCAAAAACTTATGCTTTAGTTAGTACAAAGGAAATTGAAAATTTTAACTTTTTTGGTTATCAAAAACCATACCATTTATTATCACCATTATCCCAAGAACACGAAGTAATGCGTTTAAGTTTAACAAATAGTTTATTAGAAAGTATTGCTTATAACAATGCCCACAATAATAAAAATATAAAATTATTTACGGTTGAAAAAATTTATGCCAATGATGGGGAAAATTATTATCATGGGGCATTTGTTAGTCAAACAGAAATTGTCCAAAATAAAGCAACTGGCGAGCAATTAACAAATTCATATTATTATATGAAAAGTTTACTAGAAGCTTATCTTGAAAGTGAACAAATTGATTTAAATATGTTAACTTATCAACCAGCACCAGCAAATAATGTTTATCATCCATATCAAACAAGTGAAGTTTGATTAGAGAAACAATTATTAGCGGTGGTTGGTGTGGTTCATCTCGTTTATAGTAAAGAACATGATTTAAAATCACCAGTTTATTTTGGTGAAATTAATTTTGAAGTAATTTTTAATTATTTGACAAAAAAAAGAACTTTCTTTGCTGATCTTTATAAGTTTACCCCAAGTAGTCGTGATATTTCAATTTGAGTTCCAAACGAATTAAACTATCAAGATATTAAAGCAACAATTTTAACAGAAGTAAAAGATGTTGTTACAATGGAAGTGATTGACCAATATTTTGATGAAAAAACAATGCCAAATCATCGTGCTTTAACAATTAGTTTTACTTTTAATAATATGATAAAACAATTAACAGAAGCAGATGTTAATCAACAATTTGATAAAATTAAAGCTAATTTAGCAACGTTAAAATTACAAATTCGTTAAAAAAATGAAACAGATTGCTCTATTTCATTTTTTTAACATATTCATGTCATTCATCAATTGCCAAGTAATAATCTTGATATTCTTCATTATGAGTTGGATGGTATTTGGCAATTAGCATCCCAAATATTATATTAATTAACATTAAACGTGAAACATAACGAGGATTATCAACATAGAAATTTAAAATTTCTGTATTTTCTAAAGTTAATTTTTGAACATTAGAGGGACCTTTATATTCTTTGTTAATTGTTAATAAAATAATTTGAACATTACGTTTTGTTGCAATTTCAATTAGAAAATGATATTCAGCATCTTGTAAACTTTTAGAAACTAAGATTAGGAGATCTCCTGAACCAAGTGTTTCAATGATTTGAATTGTTGCATAATAGTTTGATAAATAAGTTGAATTATATTTTAAAATATTTAAGTGGAGATTTAAGTTATCACAAATTAAGGAATGACGACTAATTCCTCAAATAACAATACGGTTACTATTATGAATCGTATCAATAATTTGTTCTAACTGGTTTATTTTTAAATTGCGATAAGTTTCATCCAAAGCATAGGTATGTAACTTATAAATATTATCAATAACATTATGTAAGGTTGTGTCATCTTCTTGGATATCAAATTCTTTAATATTATTATATTTTCCAGCAACTCAGACTTTGAATTTACTATAATTTTCAAAACCTAATTTTTTAATTAATCGACTTAATGTTGATGTATTAATAAAAAGACTGTCAGCTAATTCATTGATAGTTAATTCTAGAACACTCTGAATGTCATTATTTAACTTTTCAATTAATTGAATTTGTAATTCAGTTAATTGGTTTTCTTTGTCATATGTTATTATTTTCATGGCGGTTCCTCATTTTTACACATTTGCGCTTTAAACATAAATGTATAATTATATTATAACAATAATTTTCCAAAAAAATTTTATTCATCAAATTAATTGTAGGGAAAAATCTGTTAAAATTAATAGTAAATGGGGGAAAATAATGATTTATACAGAAGCAGATTTGATCAAACAACCAATAATTACCATTGAAACAGCTCTAATTATTACTGATGAATTATTAGCTTATTCACCAAATATTAAAGCGCTAAATAATGTTGTTATTACCGGGGTTCTTACTTATCATGCAAGTTTGAATGCAGTTAATGTTGTTGCAACAATTCAAGGCGAAATCGTTGTTGAAGACGCCCGAACTTTAGAACATTTTAAGGTCCCAATTAATTTAAAATGAAACGATGAATATAGTTTTAAATTTTTTAAAAAAAGTGATATTAATTATTTAAATGAACAAAACTTTGATATAATAAAATATGCGTGAGATGAAATAATTATGAATATTCCTATTAATTTATCAAAAAATAGTGATAAAATAATTAGTGGTGATTCAACTTGGCAAGTTTTTTTAGAAGATGAATTTGCAGCATATCAGGCCACTCAAGTGGATTCACGATGAGAACAATTACACGAGAAATTGGTTAAAACAACAAAGGAGGGGAAATAATGGCAGTACCATTTCGCAAAACATCCAAACAGGCAAAAAGAAAACGCCGTACCCATTTTAAATTAGTTGGGGCAACTTTAATAGCATGTAAAAATTGTGGGGCAACAATTAAGCCACACAGAGTTTGTCGTGAATGTGGATATTATAAGAATAAAGAAGTTGTTAGAGTTGATTAATCTAATATTTCATTAACCTGAGAATCTTGTTAAAGATTCTTTTTTTTGTTTTGGTTAAACCAGGGGGAAAAGTGGGAGCATCAATTAATCTTGGTTAAAAACCGGAAAGTTTTAATTGTTAAAAATTACTGTTTTTTGTAAAAAAATTACTAAAAGTGTTGCAAAGTGGGAAATAGTATCATATAATATGTAGGAAAGTGGGGGAGAATGGGATAAAATGGCATTATTAGGAACTTACAACCATACTTTAGATGATAAAGGAAGATTAACAATTCCTTCTAAAATGCGAGAGCAATTTAAAGATGAAAAAGTCTTTATATCTCTTGGTTTTGATGGTTGTATTGATGTTCGTAATGAAGCAGAATGACTGAAGTGAACGGAAAAAGTTGCTTCAACAGGTCAAGCCACACCCGAAGGGCGGGCATTAACACGGAAAATCATGTCAATGTCGGATGAAACTACTTTCGATAATGCTGGACGAATTAAAATCTCGTCCATTTTACAAAATAAAGTAAGTATTACTAAAGATGTTGTGATTATTGGAAATAACGATCACCTTGAATTATGAGATTCGCAAGTTTGAGAAAGTTATATTGACCAAGCACCAGGAATGGAAGAAGCGGCGAAAAACTTTGAGGAAAAAATTTAAGCGATGGAATTTAAACATCAAAGTGTTTTATTGCAAGAAGCAATGAGGGGGTTGAACATCATTCCCAATGGGATTTATGTTGATTGTACCTTAGGACGAGCTGGTCATAGTCTTGAAATTTTAAAACATTTAGCCACTGGAAAGTTATATTGTTTTGAACAAGATGAAGAAGCAATTGTTGCTTCTCAGCATGTTTTACAACAAAGTAATTATGATAACTATGAAATTATTAAAAATAACTTTGTTAATTTAGCGGCTGAGTTACAATTACGCCAAATTAAAACGGTTAATGGCATTTTATATGACCTTGGCGTTTCATCCCCCCAATTAGATGATGACAAACGGGGCTTTAGTTATCGCTATGATAGCGTGTTAGATATGCGGATGAATCAGCAACAAATATTAACAGCTAAAACAGTTATCAACACTTATTCTATTGCTGCTTTAGCAAAGGTTTTTCAAGAGTATGGGGAAGAACCATTTGCAAAAGTTATTGCCAAAAATATTGGGATTGCTCGTGCTGAACAACCAATTGCAACAACATTCGAATTAGTAACAATTATTAAAAAAAGTTTACCGCAAAAAGTTCTTAAGAAAGCAAAGCATCCCGCAAAACGCATTTTTCAAGCACTACGGATTGAAGTAAATCAAGAATTAGCGGTTTTACAAACATCGTTAGAACAAGCAACAAAAATGCTAGCTGTTAAAGGACGGTTAGTTGTTATTTCGTTTCATTCGTTAGAAGATCGCATTGTTAAAAAGTATTTTCAAACGTTAACACAAGATCCAAACTATGAAATTAATCAACAATTACCAACGGTATCGCATTTTGAAAGTAATTACCGGATTATTACCAAAAAAGCAATTGTCCCAGCGTTGGATGAACAAACACTTAATCCGCGTAGTACTAGTGCAAAGTTACGAATATTAGAACGGGTGAAATAATATTCAACTTAAAAAATATTAAAGGGAGGTGAGCGAAATGGACTATAAATTAAAAGAAGTTTATGCTGTGTTAGAAATTAAAAATTATAGTTTTAGTTTTATGGTTGGTGTTTATAGTGAATCACAAATTAAAGTACTCTATAAAAGACATCTTGAATATCGTTTTTGTGATAATGGAGTCATTATTGATGAAAAAAATGTTGCAAAAGAATTAGCGAATTTAATTAAAGATGCTAATCGCCAATTGGGACTTGAAATTAAACGGGTGGCAATTACAGTTCCGGCTAATAATATGACAATTAAAACTTCAACCAAAATGCTAAATTTAACGCATGACCGTTTGGTTACTAAGAATGATATTGATTCATTAATTACGTTAGCAAAAGAAGTACCATTATTAGATGATGAAACAGCATTCTTTATTAGACCATATCGTTACATTCTTAATGAACAAAAAGCATTATCAGCGCCACCAATCGGGCAGGCGGCGCATAAAGTAAGTATTAAGGCAATTGTTTATGTAACAAAAAAACAAATTATTCAAAGTATTTTTGCTACTTTAAAATATGCCAAAATAGAAATTATGGGTATCCTTCCAGAAGGGTTTAGTCTTGCGTGAAATCTTGCATCACCAGTTGATTTGCAGAATGGGATTACAATTATTGATTGAGATCATGACAGTATTAAAGCTTACGTCTTTGTTCGTGAAACTTTATCTAACCAAATTATTATTCCGGGTGGAGTTAAAAAAATTATTAATCGGTTACGTCATATCTTAAACTGTGATAATAAGCAAGCACTAAAGTATTTATATAAAATTATTAATTTAAATAATAATAGTAAAGATAATTTAATTATTTATAGTAAATATGATCATCAACAACAAAAACAATTAAATTTGACCCATTATGATTTAAAACGAATTGTTAACCATGTTTTAAGTGAAGAAATGGAAACATTAAATGAAAAATTGGCACATAGCTTAGGGCGCTATCATTATCCAATTGTTGTTATTGGTGAAATTTTACGAATTAGTGGGTTTAAAGAAACCTTATTGTCTTTAAATAAAGATCGTAATATTTCAGTTTATACGGCGCCAACATTAGGGGCAAAAGAACCATGAACGACTGGTCTCTTAGGGAATATCTACTATCAACATTTAGCAAACAAAGTTAGCGCAACAAATGTTCAATCAGTTGATCATCGCTATATTCGTTATCTAAATAATAATCTTGATAAAAAACAGCGAATGTTACCACCGAATGAGAATGGTCAACCAGGTGGTTCTGGTGGAACACCACAAGGGGTCGTGAATCTTAATCAACAACATTTTAATAGTTCACAACAATATCATCAAAAATATTACCAAAATATCAAATAAATAGTACAATATATATATAAAAAAATGGAGGAGTTAAGGTTATGGACAATTTTGATAATTATGAACAAGTTGCGTCAATAAAGGTCATTGGCATTGGTGGAGCTGGTAATAATGCTGTTAATAGAATGATTGAAGCTGGTGTCCAAGGGGTTGAATTTATTGTTGCAAATACTGATGCCCAAATTATTAGTGTTTCAAAATCAAAAAATAAAATTGTATTAGGGAAAGAAACATCAAAAGGGCTTGGAGCAGGTGCTAATCCTGATGTTGGCCGTCAAGCAGCAATTGAATCAGCAGAAGAAATTAAAGAAGCGTTAAAAGGCGCTGATATGGTTTTTGTTGCTGCTGGAATGGGTGGCGGAACTGGAACTGGGGCTGCCCCAATTATTGCAAAAATTGCAAAAGAACAAGGTGCATTAACAGTTGGAATTATTACGACTCCATTTTCTTTTGAAGGACGTGCTCGGAACAGTTATGCGATTCAAGGAACCGATGAATTACGTAAACATGTTGATTCATTAATTATTATTTCAAATGACCGCTTATTAGAAGTTATTGGGGGCGTGCCATTAAAGGATTCCTTCAAAGAGGCGGATAACATTTTACGTCAGGGAGTACAAACAATTACCGATTTAATTGCGGTACCATCATTAATTAACTTAGACTTTGCTGATATTAAAACGGTAATGAAAAGTAAAGGTAATGCTTTGTTTGGAATTGGAATTGGTTCTGGAAAAGACAAAGCAATTGAAGCGGCTAATAAGGCGATTATTTCACCATTATTAGAAGCATCAATTCGGGGGGCAAAAGATGCCATTATTAATGTTACTGGTGGAAACACATTAACCTTAAATGACGCTAATGATGCTGTTGACATTGTTAAACAGGCAATTGGTGGTGAAGTTAATATTATCTTTGGAACTGCTGTTAATGAACATCTAGATGATGAAATGATTGTGACAGTTATTGCCACAGGGTTTGATGAAGATAAAAATTTTTTAAACCCCGATAATAATTATCGTGCTTCAGTGGAAGAATATGAAGAACCTTCATCAAAAACAGCGCCACCTGAAAATGCTGATGAGGATCCAGAAGACCAAGATGTTGTCCGTAAGCGCCCAAGTTATTTTAATAATTTACAAGAAAATGCTGGCCGCGAAACAGCAAATGCCAGCCGTCGAATCAATGCGTGAAAAGAACATGTCAATGAGAATAATCGATCAGCTGATGATGATGATGATTTACCACCATTTGTTCGTCGTAGTTGATAATAATGAGCATTTTTAAGAAAAAACCTAAAAGTATTTACGATTCTCAACCACGAATTGATTTTAATGACACTGCTGTTGAACCAATTGTCCAAACCGATCGCAAAGAAGATAACACCCCACAAGCACCAACCGTTCCTTTTCAAAAGGTTACTTTTGATGCGTCAGAACCAGTGCCGAACGTTGCAACTAGTGATGAAACTAGTTCAACGATAAGCACTGGTTTTGTTGCGGATAGTTATAATGATGCTCCGAAAATGGCTGATTTATTATTAAGCAAAGGACAGTTAGTTGTTCATTTGGAAAAGTTATCAAAAGAAGAGCGAATTCGGTTGTTAGATTTTATGGCCGGGGTAATGTATGCGTTTGATGGGGATGTTCAAAAGTTAGAACATAAGACTTATCAATTTATGATTAGAAAAGATGCTTAATAAAACTCAATTATTACAACATTGCCAGCAAGATTATGATTTAATTAATAAAATTAAGGGTTGGTGTGCTCAAGCACGCCAAGGAAAAATTGTTGCAACCGGTTTTCTTGACTTACGCCAATTAGCAATTTTAACGGCAATCCTTCGCCAAGAAAAAATTACCGATTATAGCATTCACGAACCATTTGTGAATGGCTTTCGGAAGACGGTTACTTTTAATAGTACCCAGGATAATACGATTATTCTGACAACCCCGCAACCAACTCCCACTATTTTTACAACATCATCTTGCGCTGGGGTTCATTTTAAACCAGTTACAGTTAGATTTGCGTGTAATTGGTGATTTATATGTTACTGCGACCATGATATCTTTAAGTGTTTTAGCAAAAATTGGACCAGTGTTTACTAATACACCAATGGTAATTCAAAAGCATGTTCTAACATGACACGAAGTACCATCACCCGTTGTCCTTGACCACCAGTTTACGATTTTTACTAAAACAGTTAAAAGTTTACGGTTAGATGCAATTGTTAGTGCGATTTGTAATTTGTCCCGCTAAAAAGGGCAAGCTTATGTTGAAGCAGATAATGTTTATGTTAATTTTTCGGTGGTAAATAATAAGACTTTTCAAGTTGCTTGTGATATTATAATATCAATAAGGCGGTATGGTCGTTTTAAAATTAATGAAATTATTCCGAGCAAAAATCAACATTATCGAATTACAATTGCAAAATTTGCATAAAAGGTAGGGGAAGTTATGGCAGAACAAGATAGAGACTTACGAACAGTTATTCGTGAACAAAATAAAATTATTGAAAAGTTAACATATGATAATCGCCAATTAGTCCAACGGTTGCAAGAATTACAACATTTAGAGCATATTTCGCGCTATAACATTGAGAAATCGCGGGAAGCCTTTGAAGTTGCTAGTCATAACGCTGGGCGCATTATTATGAAAGCGGTTGATTTTTCATATGCGTTTAAAGATGAAATTGCCGTATTATTAGAAGCAATTGATGATCACCGTCATAATCCGCAAAATGTCTTAAAAGTAATTGATGAGTTCTTAGAACGTAATAAACGAATTTATGCTTTTTCAATTAATGATGGGGAACGGATTACGGAAATGATTAAGAAAGAAATTATTAACAAAATTAGATAAATAGTGTAAGATTTATTTATAAGAAAACAAACCACAATTATTTGGCCCTTTTATCGCAGCAAGGTTAGGATGATGAGAGCTAATTATAAAACCCAAATAATTATCCCTTGTTTTTACAACTAAACAAACATTGTAAAAAAAGGTAAATATTGCCAAGATATTTATAAAGTAAGATGGTACCGCGTGTTATTAGCGCTCTTATAGTCTTACTTTTTTTATGACAGAAAGGAATGATTTTGATGAACTATAAAGATACCTTATTAACACCAAACACTTTATTTGAGATGAAAGCAAATTTAACTGAAAAAGAGCCAAAAATTCAACTGGAATGATTACGTAATAATGTTGTGGGGGGGCGTTATCACCATAATGCTCATCAGCCACCATTTATTCTCCATGATGGTCCGCCGTATGCTAACGGTGACTTGCATGTTGGTCATGCCTTAAATAAAATTTTAAAAGATTTTATTGTTCGGTATTATAACCAAAAGGGTTACTACAGTCCGTGAATTTGTGGGTGAGATACGCACGGTTTGCCAATTGAAACAGCCGTTGTTAAAAGTGGGGTTGATCGTAAAACAACACCGCCCGTTGCTTTTCGACAAATTTGTCGAAAATATGCTTTAGAGCAAATTGATAAACAAATTGAACAATTTAGTCGTTTGGGGTTATTTAGTGACTTCACAAACCGTTACGTGACCTTAGATTTAGAATATGAATTAGAACAATTACGATTATTTCAAACAATGGTTCAAAAACAATTAATTTATCGTCAGTTAAAGCCAATTTATTGATCACCATCAAGTGAATCAGCGTTAGCAGAAGCTGAAATTGAATATGAAGAATTATCAGCGCCTTCAATTTATGTTACTTTTAATGTTACAACGGGAAATAGTCTAATTAGTCCCGGAACAAAAATTGTTATTTGAACAACAACACCATGAACAATTCCAATGAACCAGTTGTTAGCTGTTGGCACAGAAATTGTTTATGTTGAAGTATTAGTGCAGGGGGTAAAATATTTAGTTGCTAAAGCATTATTAGAAGCGATTCAAACAACGATTGGATGAGAAGAGGTTCACATTTTACAAGAAGTTAGCGGAACTGCCTTAGTTGGAATTGTGACGAAACATCCGTTATATGATCGTGATAGTATCGTTGTTCTTGGCCATCATGTGACAACTGAAGCTGGAACAGGGATTGTTCATACTGCCTCGGGATTTGGTGAAGATGATTATCACATTGCTCGTGCCAATAATATTCCAATTTTTGCCCCATTAGATGATGAGGGAAAATATACGAAAGAAGTCAATGATGAAACATTAACGGGTGTTTTTTATGAAAATGCTAATAAAATGATTGGTCAACGGTTAGAACAAGAGGGGGCTTTACTAAAATTAAAATTTATTAAGCATAAACATCCAATTGATTGACGAACAAAAAAACCAGTTATTTATCGTGCCACTGCCCAATGGTTTGTATCAATTAAAAAAATGAAACCAGCACTGTTAGCTGAAATTAAAAAGGTACAATGAAATCCGTCGTGAGCAGCAAAACGAATGGAAACAATGATTGAAAATCGTCAAGATTGATGTATTTCACGACAACGGTTATGAGGGGTGCCAATTATTGCTTTTTATGATGAAAATAATGTCCTGCAATTTAATTCAGAATTGATTGACCATGTTATTAAATTATTTCAACAAGCAAAAACAACAGATATTTGGTTTGAATGAACTGCTGATCAATTGTTACCACCAGCTTATCAAAAGCGACAATGACGCAAAGAACAAGATATTATGGATGTGTGGTTTGATAGTGGAGTTAGTAATTTAGCCGTGACAAAAGCACACCAATTACCACATCCTGTCAGTGTTTATTTAGAAGGGATTGACCAATTTCGCGGATGATTTAATTCTTCTTTAATTACTTCTGTTGTTGCAACCGGACATGCGCCATATCAAATTGTTTTATCACATGGGTTTGCGAATGATGAAAAAGGTCGTAAGATGAGTAAATCATTAGGAAATGTTATTTCGCCGTTAGTAATTACTGCTCAATATGGTGCTGATATTTTACGAATGTGAGTAGCTGCAGTTGATTATCGTGATGATGTTAAAATTGGGCCAGATATTTTAAAACAAGTGGCGGAAGCATATCGAAAAATCCGTAATACGTTGCGCTTTTTATTAGCTAATTTAACTGATTTTAACCCCGCAACTGATCTTTGTGATGATTTAGCAGAAGTTGATTGATATGTTTTACACTTAGCGCGTGAATTTCAGCAAAAAGTTAATAGCAACTATGAAGAATTTAACTTTAATAATGTTTATATGTTAATTAATAACTTTGTGACAACAACATTATCGAAGTTTTATTTAGATTTTACAAAAGATATTTTATATATTGAAGCAATGACTTCATCGCGCCGAAGAGCAGTCCAAACAACGTTATATTACTTATATCGTATTTTAAGTGATGCGTTAAAACCAATTATTCCGCATACAATTGAAGAAAGTCACAAGTTCATTAAGTATCCACACCAACAAAGTTCTGTTCATTTGGAAGAAAATTTTGTTTTTAGTAAACCAATTAGTTTAGAACTAGTGGCAAAGTGAGAACAAGTGTTAAAATTACGTGATGATGTCAACAAAGAGTTAGAATATCGTCGTGAACAGAAAGAAATTAAAAAATCATTAGAATGTCAATTAACGATTGCCTTAAAACCAGCTTATGCTAAATTAGCAACAATTGCTGATTTACATCAAATCTTTATTGTTAGTGAAATTATTTTTACTCCTAAGCATAATAATTTAACTGAATATGAAACAAGTTATATTACAGCGCAAGAAAAAGATGGCTTTAAATGTCAGCGTTGTTGAATGATTTACGAACATTTAAATGCGGAAAATAATGATATTTGTGATCGTTGTTTTAATGTTTTATTAGCAAAAAATGTGCGATAATAATAGCAATGAAATAAAAGGAGTTAGAAAGAATGAGAGAACGTACAAAGCAATTTTGGCATGATGTTGGTGAACATTTTAAAAGTCGAAATTATATTTGAAAATTTAAGCTCCAAATTTGCTTACCAATTTTTATTGGTTTATTAATTTTAGATATTATTACAAAGCAATTAGCCTTTCATTTATTATCCCATGATCCTTATGCCCCAGAAGTTAAGTTTCTTGATGGTTTTATTAATTTTAAGTTTGTTATTAACAAAGGCATTGCTTTTGGAGCAAATGCTGATAATTTAGTGGCAACAATTATTGGTGCGGTGCTAATTACGATATTAGCTTTTATTGTGTTTTTATATATTAATAGTAAAACAGCAGCGATTGGTTTAATTATGATAACTTGTGGTGGGTTTGGTAACTTAATTGATCGTATGTGAAACCAAGGGGGAGTTGTTGACTTTTTAGCATGAATTCTCTTTCCACCATATAGTATTTTTAATTTATCTGATACTTGAGTAACATTTGGGGTTGTTGTTTTAGTATTAGCAATTATCATTGAAATTACGCGCTTTTATCGTGACCGTGCGCGAAGTAATCGCGAAGAAAGTATTGTGAATAATGAATAAAATTACTTTTGTTGCATCAACAAGTGGGCGCATTGATAAAGTGTTAGTCGCATATTTTGCCACAACAGCAACGATCTTCTCACGAACAAAAATTCAAGAATTAATAACTCAAAACCAAGTCCAAGTTAATGACCAATTTGTGCACCAAAATTATCTTGTCCAAGTTAATGATACAATTACTGTTACTTTACCATCGCCATCAACAACAAACCTAACGCCAATGGCAATGCCATTAACAGTGTTGTACGAAGATGATGTGTTATTGGTAATTGATAAACCAAATAATTTGGTTGTTCATCCTGCCCTGGGGCATTTAAATGACACCTTAGTTAATGCTTTAATTGCCCGAAGTGAAGATTGATCAACTGTTAGCGGTGAATTGCGACCAGGAATTGTCCATCGGATTGATCGGCAAACAACAGGAACATTAATTATTGCTAAAAATGATTTTATTCATCACCAATTGCAAGAACAAATTCAAACAAAGCAATTACAACGACGATATTTAGCCCTGGTGCATGGTAATATTGTTGAAACGCGAGCAAAAATTGATGCGCCAATTGGTCGCGATCCGCAAGATCGCAAGAAAATGGTTGTCACAGCCAAAAATTCTAAAAAAGCAGTGACTAATATTCTTGTAATTGAGCGCTTTAATGATTATACTTATATAGAGTGTGAGTTAGAAACTGGTCGCACGCATCAAATTCGAGCGCATTTAAAGTATATTAATCATCCGGTTGTTGGTGACCCACTATATGGGACGGTCGCTGATAAAAAGGAATCATTTGGCCAATATTTGCATGCTTATCAGTTAACTTTTATGCATCCAATTACAAATCTTCCAATTACGGTATCAGCAGCATTACCGTTGGAATTTGAAAATAAATTAGCAGCATTACGCACGAAAGGATAGGAAACAATGAGTTTTGATAAAGACAAGTTATCATTGGTTGATTATTTTTTTAAACAAGAGAAATATAATGTTTATAAAAATAAACCCCGAGGTAATAATAATGTTTATTTATATAAAGTTGATAGTAAAGAATTTCAAATAATTAAAATTATTGATGATTTTAGTGGTGAATTTAAAGAATATGTTAGTGTTGATGAAGTGGTCCAAGATTTAAAGGCTTTTTTAAATAAAAAATTTCAACGAGTAAAACTTTCTATTTTGTCAGTTGTTTTAATTGAAAATCGTTCGCAAGTTTATAAGGAAGATAATGGGGATGTTGTTTTATTTGTTGATAGTCATAATTATCTTGACCGGTTAAGTAATTATTATCCAAAAATTACAATGTTAGAAGATAACAATGATGATAGTTCAATGGCGGGGATGTCACCAGAAGAAATCTTAGATGGAATTAAAGATCCAAATAGTAAATTAACAAAAAACTTAAAACAATTAAGTGATAAGTTAAGTGTTAATAATTTAGGGGTAACATGAGTTTTAATTGCGTTATTATTAATTATTCCAATTGTTGGGATCTTTTTTGGAGCGCAAATTTTTAACACGAAAGACTTAAGTGCCAATGCCACGGCCCTTGTTTACGGGGGTATTACCCGTGATTTATTAATTTGAAGTAATCAATGGTGAAGATTATGAACTTATATTCTATTTTTTGGTAATCCATTTTTGGTTGTTTTCAACTTATTTATGATTTTTAGTGTCGCTCGTTATTCTGAAGCATTATTAGGACGATGACGGTTAGCAATTATTTTAATTTTTGGGGTGCCATTAGCAGGGTTATTTTTAGCCGCAGTGTTACCAAATTGAATTTTTGGTGGGTCAACAATTTTATTAGCAATCTTATGGGGTGCTTTATTTAGTTATAATTATGGGAAAGATGATTTAGGAGCGCTAATTGCAAATCAACGAACACTAGTTGTAGTGATGTGATTGTTATTAATGCCATTATTTTTAGGTTATTCATATTATTTAATTAATTTTGTTGGTTTTTTCGCGGGTAGTGCCATTGGTTATTGTTTAGAGTTTAATCGCACAAATCGCATCAATTGAACAATGTTGTATCCTGTTTTGGTTGTTGTTGTGATGATTGCTGTGATTGCTGTTACTTTATCGTGACGACGTTATGTGCCACCATATAATGGTGATGTTATTGATGCTTTAATAAGTTATTACCGCGCCGGTTTAGTCAGTCGGGGCAGCATTGAAAATATGTTGGGTAATTATTATTTCTATCCAAAAAATAATTGACCAAATTTCTTAACATCTAATCAGCAAACAACAAAGGATATTATCAATATGTTTGGAATGGTTTTATGACACCGTTAACAGCACAAAAACGGACTGATTACTTATCGTGAGATGACTTTTTCTTAAGTGTGGCGCATGTTTGTGCGATGCGTAGTAAGGATCCGCACACGCAAGTTGGTAGTTGTGTTGTTAATCAAATTGGTCAAATTATTGCCACTGGTTATAATGGCTTACCACGTGGTTTAAATGATAATGAATTTCCCTGAGCACGGGAAGGAGAATATTTAGAAACAAAATATCCTTATGTTGCGCATGCGGAATTAAATGCCATTTTAAGTGCTCATACTAACTTAGAAAATTGTCGGATTTATACAACCTTATTTCCTTGTGCTGAATGTGCTAAAATTATCATTCAAGTTGGAATTAAAGAAGTCATTTATGATGATGATAAATATGTTGGTACTGATGATAACAAAGCAGCCAAACGAATGTTTGACCAAGCCCAAGTTAGCTATCGATCGTTACCAGTTATTAGTATCACTGTAACGTGCCAACCAAAATAAATATTAAACCATTTTCTTATTAACTATTAATTAGAAAGGTTCTTTTTGATAAATGAAAAAATATTTTACCGATCGCAAGTTATTTATTTACCGAATTATTGGTATTATGCTAATTTTTATTTTTTTAGTGTGTGATTTTATTTTAGTTTTAAAAACAAAGAGTGGGATTTATGGCCAGTTATCATCATATGGGGAACGGTTAAGCCACTATTATGCTTACTTTACAACCCAATCAAATTATCTTGTTTTTGTTTATTTTGTTTTTTATTTATTTCAAAAGAAATTTAAAAACACTAAACCTGATTTTATTATTCGGTTAATGGTGACAGTTTATATTACGATGACAATGCTGGTTTTTTGGTTTGGATTATTTGCCCAAGGTGATCTTGTTAAAAATCAGAGTATTTATGAATGAATTTCAACTTTTATTTTACACACAATTATTCCAGGGGTAATGATTTTTAGTTATATTGTCACTGCTGGTGATACTTTTTATAAATTTGAAACACATCATAAAGCTAATTACTGGTTAATTTGTTTATACCCATTCTTATACTTAATTTGTATTTTAATTCGTGGTTATATTCGCCATGCTGATCACCAACCAGATAACACCTTATTTTCATATTTCTTTTTAAATTTCTATGCGACAAATGGGTTTCCAATGTTAGCGGTTGGTACGGTTCTAATTTTTACGTTATGTACCTCGTTTCAATATTTCTTTATTTGGATTAATAACTTATTTTATTTTCGTAAACAAATTAAAGAGAATAATATTACTAAAGTTGATCAAATTAAAATTATGTTAAATATTAAACAATACCGTCAGTTAGATCGGAAGGGAAAAATTGCAATGATTTTAGCAATTGTCGTTGCGATATTTAACATTATTTTTTCAATTTTATATTATGTTTTACGGAATGTTTGATCAAAAATTCTTAATTATCCCTATAAGAATGAAATTGTTTTATCATTTAGTATTTATTATCATTTTTAGTATTATTACTTTAATATTTGCGGTTTTAGGCTTAGCAAACTTCTATTGAGCGCGAATTGTTGTCGGGTTTTGTTCAATTGCCTTAGTTTGTTTTAATTGAATCTGAATTGCGGGGTCAATCTTTGATGTTGTGATTGCGACATTATGTTTAAATAATCATAAGTATTCAAAAAGTGATTTAGATACTTATTTAGCAAAGCACCATAAACCATTGAAATTAAATAAAAAACCAATTACTGATGAAATGCTGCGGTTAGCTGAAGATGAAAAATAATCCTTCGAAAGGATTATTTTGCTTTTAAATTAAAATGAATTTTTAAAAAATGTTGATATTCACGAAGCGGACGTGTTGCTTTATATTTTTGTGCTAAAGCTTTAACGTTTTCACTTGCTCCTAACGGTAATTTTAGATGATATTTTGTTTCAAGGTTTTTAATCGTTGTTAAGAAGGTAGCACGGCTAAGGATGGCACTACACGCAATTGCTAAGGATTTTTCTTCGCCTTTCGTAATAAAAACTACATTATCTTTAACAACAGGAGTTATTTTTTGTAAATATTCAAAATATTTTGTTGCATTAACAAACTGGTCAATAAAAATTGTCTTATTTGTTAATTGATAAATTGATAATAATTGGACTAAGGCTTGATTATGGGCTAGCGCTTTAATAACATGGGCATTTTGATATTGGGTATATCATTGGTTATATTGATTATTATCAATCACAACGGTTACCGATTGAACAAGTTTTTGAATGATTGGTGCTAGGGTCATAATTTGTTCAGTTGTCATTTTTTTACTATCTTTAATTGGTAATGTTACTAGTTGTTGAAAACTTGTTGGCGGTAAATAAGTGGCAGTAACAACAAGGGGACCAAAAACATCACCAACCCCAACTTCGTCATTTCCAATCACATCTTTTTCAAAATAAGATGTTGTTTGACTAGCGGGAATGATGGGGGTTATTGGGATTGTAAAAAATTTTGCCGCTTCTTTATCGGCTTGATAGCCTTGGAATAAAACACTATTTGTCTTATAAATGCTAATTGTAATACCACTTTTATTAAAAACATTAACTTTATTAGGATCAGTATTATTAATTTCATACGTTTGGTAAGTGTTAATAATTTCTTGAATAACTTTCGGATCAACTTTCTTAAAACTAACATTGTTCATATGATTGTCCCCATTATTTTCTTTCTTTAAATTATTATATCGTTTTTTTAATCAATTTGTTAAAATATTACTAAGATAAAAAGAGGGGAGCATTGAGGATGATTAAAAATGTTGGAATTGATATTGTCCAAAATAAGCGAATTAAACCATCAACAGTATTAAGCCAGAAATTATTAAGTATCAGTGAACTGCAAGAATATGAAACATTAATGGATAAAGAACACCAACGCCAGTTTTTAGCTGGTCGGTGAGCGGCGAAAGAAGCATTAATTAAAGCGTTAGAAATAAAGTTAATTTTAAACGAAGTCACAATTAAGTTAAAAGATGATAATAAATTATATGTTGAAGGTGTACCGTTAGGAGAAAATGAAGTTATTCATGTTTCACTTAGTCACGAACGCGATTATAGTGTTGGTTTTGCAATTTGATCAACATATTAACAATTTTTTATAAAAAGTTGTTTTTTTATCTTTTTTAGAAAAGTAGAGTATAATTAGAGATGGGTAAGTTTGTTTTGTAAAGGAGGGGCAAAAATGTATTATTCATTTGATGATATCTTATTTAAAGATTATTTAGACAATTCATTTTTACGAGAATGAATTCTTAACAATAGATATGCTGCTGATAGTGTCTTTAAATTTTTCTTATGAATGTTTATTTTTTCTGCCTTTTTCTTGTTTACAATTCTTTCTTCATGAACTTTTTTACATTATAAAAGTAAAAAGATCAGTGCTCGCCATGGCTTATTAAATTTTATGGTAATTGTTGGTGGGATTAGTGTCTTTTTCTTTAGCAGTATTATTTGGAATTTAGTGTTAGTTCCTGATCTTTCAATTGATCCGAGTTATTATCGAACTTTGTTAACGGGATATTCATATGTGCAGTTAACAATTACCTTAGGAATGATTGTCAATAATCGTCGGTTAGTATCGATTCTATTATATGTTGTTTATGCTTCACCGTTTATTATTATTGGTCCAGTTATTGTTAATAATTTAAATAATATTAATCGTTATGATAAAGATTTATTTATTTTATTCACTTGTTTAGTAATCTTACTTTTTGTTGTGATTTTACAACTTTGTGGGTTTTTAACACGTCAAGATGAAAAAAGTAACATTATTCGCTTTGTAACAATTTTAGTTTTATTTAGTTTGCTTAATAGTTCAACAAAAATTTCACTACCATTTGTGCTTGATGATAATATTAAAATTCGGCAACTATTGCATCAAGCTTGATCAGTCGCAACCGTAATTGCTGATTTATTTGTTTGATTTGTTTTAATGCTTTATCTTTGCCAGCTTTTTGCCAATGAGCACAATGCCATTTATCAAGAAGATGACTTAGATTTAATTGAAGTTTTAATGTTGCAAGAACTTAATCGTAATTTAACTTTAAATAACCATTCAAAAGAAGAAATTAATCCTAATAATTGGAAATTGAAAATGTTAAATTAAAAAATGATTGTTATTTTTGATTTACTTATTTACTACTGAAAAAATTATTAAATTTGAAAAACAAACAATTTTTAATTTAAATGATAATTTTTATCGAAATGAACAGCCATATAAAAATGAACAGCTAAAAATGCTTTTTATCCAAGATAAAAAGCATTTTTTATTTGCTTGTTTAAAATAAAGTGTGTTATAATTTTAATGCTTGTATTCAATAAAAATTAATGGTATACAATACACATTTATGGATTCATTTGCCCAGTGCTATTTATTTTAATAAGATAGTGGTGAATGTTAGAAATAAATGGAAGCTTTAACGAAAAGGAGAATTTAATAGAAATATGGCAAAAGAATTAACAAGAGAAATGTTATGAGAATCTGGTGCGCAATTTGGGCACCAAACAAAAAGATGAAATCCAAAAATGAAACCATATATTTATGGTGAGAAAAATAAGATTCATATTATTGATTTGCAACAAACATTATGACGATTAGAAGATGTTAAAAAATTAATGGCATCAATTGCTGCGCGTAAAGGAAAAATTTTATTTGTTGGAACAAAAAAACAAGCAAAATGAATTGTTAAAGACGCTGCTGAGCGTTGCGAATCTTTTTATGTTAATCAACGTTGATTAGGGGGAACATTAACTAATTTAAGAACAATTCATTTACGAGTGAAGCGTTTATGAAACATTGAACGCCAAGAAAAAAATGGTGAATTAAAATTATTACCAAAAAAAGAACAAATGTTAATTAAAAAAGAAAAAGAAAAACTAGAAAAATTTTTAGGTGGAATTAAAGGAATGAAAGAATTGCCACAAGCATTGTTTGTGGTTGATCCAAAAGAAGAACATATTGCTGTGCGTGAAGCACGAAAATTACGCATTCCAGTAATTGCAATTTGTGATACCAATGTTGATCCAGACCCAATTGATTATGTTATTCCAGCTAATGATGATACTTCACGTTCAATTGCAATTATTACCCATCATATTGCTGATTTATATGGTGATGCAATGGGATTAAAAATGCCGGAACCACAATTTAAACCAAATGAATTTGTTCGTCGTGAAGGAGAGGATAATCGTGGACCACGTGGTGGTCAATACGATAATCGTCGTTCATTTAATCGTAATATGCCTAACTGTGATTATCGTTCAGAAGGATCAACAACCAGAGCATCAGTTGGTCCTGATCGAACAGGGGAGAAAGTTGCTTCAGTAGCGGCTGCACCTGAACAGTCAGTACCAAAAGCAAAAGTTGAGTAAGTTGCTACTGTAGCACCGGGTTCTGAACAACCAGCACCAAAAATAAAGACTGAGAAAGTTGCTTCAGTAGCGGTTGCCCCTGAACAACCAGTACCAAAAGCAAAAGTTGAAAAAGGGACAGCAGATAGCTCAACTTCAAGTTTTGATTTAAATACAATCAAAGTTGTTGATAATGATTTAGAAAAAACATTAACAAAATTAAAAGTTGATGAATTAGAACCTTTAGGAAATCTATTTGGGTTACCAAAAGGAAAAAAAGCCGAAATGGTTAGTGCCTTAGGTAAACATTTAACAATTGTTGATAGTAAAGTAGTAAAAAAATAACAAAAATTAAATTGTATTAACTGATTAGTTTCAATACAAGCAGCATTAAATTTGAAAGGAGAATCAGTATGGCAGTTACTGCACAATTAGTAAAAGAATTAAGAGAAAGAACTGGGGCTGGAATGTTAGATTGTAAAAAAGCATTAGAAGCCACAGATGGAAATATTGAAAAAGCAATTACTTGATTGCGTGAAAAAGGAATTACAAAAGCCGCAAAAAAATCAGACCGTGTTGCTGCGGAAGGATTAGTTGGTTTAGTAACAAAAGGAAATAAAACAGTTGTTTTTGAAGTTAATTCAGAAACCGATTTTGTTGGAATAAGTAAACAATTTTTAGATTTAATGGCAATTGTTGGGGAAACTTTAATAAATAATGACCCAAAAACAGTGGAAGCAGCATTACAATTATCAGTTAATGGTGAATCATTAGAAACAGTTATTGTTCATGCAATTGCTACAATTGGGGAAAAAATCACCCTTCGTCGTTTTAAAACATTACATTTACAAGAAACTCAATCGTTAGGAGTTTATATTCATTCTAATCAACGGATTGTAACAGTATTAGTGTTTGATGGTAAAATTGATGAAACAATTGGAAAACAATTGGCAATGCATGTTTCAGCAATGCGTCCGCAATTTATTTCGCGAGATGATATTTCAGCTGATTTTTTAGCAAGTGAAAAAGCAATTTTAACAACTGAAGCAAAAAATGATCCTAAAAATGTGGGAAAACCAGATAATATTTTAGAAAAAATGGTTGAAGGACGTTTAAACAAACAATTAGCGGAAATTTCATTACTTGATCAAGTTTTTGTTGTTAATCCAGACCAAAAAGTTAGTGATGTTATTAAAGCAAATGATGTTAGTGTTGTTGATATGATTCGTTATGAAGTTGGGGAAGGAATCGAAAAAGAAGAAGTTGATTTTGCAACTGAAGTAATGGCACAAGTTCGTAAATAGAACTGTTTTGCCAGAAAGGAGGGCATAAAATGGATGCTCAGAAAGGAACAATAATTGCAATCGCAATGGCAGCATTTTTATTTGTTGCTGTTAGTTTGTCAATTATTGGTTATCTAATTAGTTTTACAAAACAAGAATTTAAAGAACGTTTTGTAAACAAAAAGATTTTAATTATTTTATTTACTGTGTTAGGAATTAATTTACCAGTTGTTATTGTTGGTTTCTTATTAGAATTTGTAATTAAGCCAGCAACAAATGCACCAGTAATTGCGGTTATTGTAATTGCTTTTGTGTTGACAGTTGCTGTTGGTGTTTACATTTTCTTATTTTTACAAACAATTGCAATTGGAATTGATGAAAAAGAAATTGCTTTTTTAGGAGAACGAATTTTAATTCGTAAAATTAATCGTGTTGAACGGAACGATAAAACTAACCAGTTAATTATTCATTATACGGAAGGAAGTCGTAGTAAGAAAAAAACTCGTTTTTCATTAGCAAGCCAAGCTGGTCAATTTATGGTTAATAATGTTAGCTTATTAAACCAAGAAATTATGATGTTTGTGCCAGATAGTGAACAACCAGCAGATTCAAAACCAACGGCTGAATCAACTTCAGAAACAGTAAAAGAAACAAAAAAAGATTAATCAATTTAATTGAAAATCTTTTTTTAAGATAGAATAAAAAATTAGGTACCTCCTAATATTAGAAAAACGTCTATAAATATGGGCGTTTTTCTAATATTCTACAAAAGTCAAGTAGGAGGTTAAAAATGAGTTTCGTAGCTGGTCAAAAATTTGAAAGAAGAACAGTTGTTACTTTAACAGAAGTAGGTGATGTTGCAAGAATAAGAGTTTCTAATATGCCATATAAAGTATGGAATGAACCATCTGCAATCAAAGTTGAAAAAGCAGTTATGTGAAAAGATGAAGATGACAATTGAATTGAAGTTAGACCAGCGGTTTATGCACCAATTTCTTATTCATTAAATAAACAAAAAATTAGTGAAACTACGATTCTAAATATGGCATCTGAAACTGAAAAAGATGAAAACTTTTCAAAATCAGTTTCAAGTTTAAATAGGTTTAGACAAAATATTCAAGATTTTGTTTATCTGAATTTTAGGCCAAATGATTACTTTATTACGTTAACTTTTAAAGAAAATTTAACAGATATTAAAACTGCAAATGAGTTTTTTAATAAGTTTAACATGAGATTTAATAAATATTTAAAAACTAGAAATGCTGAATATAAGTGGCTATTAGTTTATGAATATCAAGAACGTGGAGCAGTTCATTTTCATATTTTATTGAAAAACACTGTAGATATGAATTTAGAAAAACTTACAACTAAAAAAATTAAGGATGGTAAATTTGTGAAATATCAAACAATCTTTAATTCAAAAGTTCTTGAAAAATTATGACCACATGGTTTTAATACCTGTATTAGAATTACTCAACGTGACATTGAGGAATCAGACACAATAGGTAAAATAGCCTCTTATATGGGTAAATATATTACTAAAATGTTTTATGAAAATCCTTATTCTGTTACTGAAGGTAAGACATTTAAAATGAAAAATTTAACAGATTATAAATGTCGTTTATTTAGAAGAAGCAAGAATTTAATTAAACCTAAGAAAACCAGATTAGTAATAAACAAGGAAATTAATTTAGATGAAGTAACTAAAGAGTTATTTCAAAAAACAGAATATCGAGGAAAGAAAAATCTTATTGAAGTACGTAATCAAGACAATACTAAAAAAGCAATTGGCGAAACTCAAACTAATCGATACAAAAGCGACTCTGCCAGACTTTTGTTCAACTATTTAGTTGATATGCAGAGAATTCAGGCGAAAGGAGCAACAGTAAATGAATTAGATGATATTCATTTCAAAATTAAAGGATTTGTTAAAAATCCGATAGTTTCTTTTTCTAAAGATATGAAATTTAACTTAGCATTAGCTAAAAAACTTTATCAAAGAGCAGGTAGTATGTTGAGTAAAAAGTATGTTGTGGCACATCACTATAAAAAGTTAAAACAACAGGTGCGGAACAAACTTGATACTACCAACATAACTCTTACCATTTAGTTCAAAAAGTATAGAAAGGAATTAGATAGATGAAGAATAATCAACCAACTTTTCAAAAACTACATATTGAAAAAAGAATAGCAAAAGTTGCTGATTCATTTTGTGAAGTATGTCCTACTGTAGAATTTGATCAATCATTACCGCAATATGCAATTATCACTAGTTTTAACTGCATAGTACTTTGCCAAAAACATTTTGATTTTTTAAGAGAATTAGTTAATCAACTTGCAGCATTAGGAAGGAGTACGTAATCATGTGAGTCATTATAATTCAAAATATTGGAACATCAGAATAATAAAAGTGGGAAAAAATAAATTTTCCCACTTTTATTGTGTATAATTATATATAGAAAGTTGGTGTTTTATGGGACTAGGAAGAGCACTAGGATTTGGTATCAACGAAAAAGGTTACAAAAAACAATTAGAAAAAGAAAATGCTTATTTTCGTACTCATTTAGAAACTATCGAATTACGTGGATATAAAGCAAGAGTATTAAACTGAGTTAATGAAGAAGAAGTTAAATATGTTTGATCATGCTATCCAGAAATTAAAGATGGACGTACTGGACAAAACTTTTATGAATATTTTAATATAGAAAAAACTAACCAAAATAGTAATGAGTACAATATGCAAAAAGAATCATTTAATAAAGGAAAATAATTTTATAAGTCAAAATTAGAATTAAAAGTAGTTCATAATAAATAGAAATAGATATTTTTTTATTAATTAGAAAGAAGATAATATATAATGAAAATTAACTTGCATCAACATACTATTGCGGTAAAAACTGGCGAAACAAATAATCGTAATTTGGATATTTCAAATCAACATAATGTAGATTTATTTGTGTCTAATTTAGAAAGATGAGAAGTTGGAATTCTTGCTATAACAAATCATAATTTATTTGATTTAGAACAATTTAATTTTTTAGAAGACATAGTTCAATCTAAGGGGATACTTTTGCTTCCAGGGATTGAAATTGATATAGAGGATAGTGAAGGTAAAATCCATAATATGAATATTATAGTAAGCAATGAAGATAAAAAAATATGAGATGAATTTGTTTTATCTTTGAATATTACAGATCCTAATAATTTTTCAATACCTGTTTATGCATTAACTCAAAAATTAAGTAAATTTAACAAAATATGTCTTATTCCTAATAATCAAAAAGGCGGAAAGGAATTGCCTAAAGATGACTATAATTTATTTTCAGATGAAAATTCAATATATTTTTTTGAAACAACAAATTTGGATTCAAGCAGAATTTTAGCTCATAAAGGTATTCCCGCAATATGTGGATCTGATGAGAAAGATATTTTAAATCCTCAGTACAATAAAATCCCAGATATACATATTAAAATTGATTCTTTTACTAGTTTAATTAATTTTTTTAAAAAAGATTTAAATTTTATGAAAAATAAGTTATCAGAAAAATTGTTTGGAACGATTTCTATTCATCCTTCTACTTGACAAGATGCTATTAAAGTTCCACTTTATTATGATACAAATATAATTATTGGTTCAAGAGGAAGCGGTAAAAGCATTATATTAGAAGAAATTAAGAAGGAAGTTGAACGAGTTAAGAACATTAAAATTGATTTGTATGATCATAAAGATGATAATTATAATAGATTGCTAAAAGAGTTAGAAAGTCAATTTTTAAATCCAATAGATTTAAATNCANAAATTCANAATTTAAATATTTTATTAGACTTCTTGCATTACTTGTTAAAAAATTGCAAATATTTGTAAAAAAGATACTAATAGAAAAATATAATTTTAATTAATTATGTTTTTTATTTAAAAATTTAATATTTTTCCACAACGAAAAATTAATTTATTATTTAAATTATTTAATTTTAAATAAATATTTTATGTTAAATATAATAATTGTAAATTATAAATTGAGGCAATTAAATTAAATCTTAAACCAAATCTTTTTCTTCGATTACGATATTTTTCTGTAATAATTTTAAATTTTTTAAGAATAGCAAAAATATTTTCAATAATAATTCTCATTTTTGAAACTAGTCTATTATATTGCTTTTGTTCTTTGTTTAAAGGGTTTTTCTTTGTTTTCTTTGTAGGTATTAGAACATTATTGTGATTTTTTTGTATTCCTTGATAACCACTATCAACTATTAATTTGGTATTTTTTAAAATTGGGATTTTTGATTCTTTAAATAAAGCATAATCATGTTTTTTTCCGAGCGAAAAACTTGTTGCAATAATTTTTTTGGTTTCTTGTTCGATAATTACTTGTGTTTTGATCGTGTGCTTTTTCTTTTTACCAGAATAAGATTGTTTTTGTCTTTTTTTGGGCGTTGGATTGGAGTTTCGGTAGCATCAATAATAATAGTTTTATCATTAAAATAATCATTTATTAGTGCTTTTTTACCAGCAAGTTGTTGAAAATCAGAGTTTTTAATTAAAATATCTTCAATTCACTTAATATTACGATAACAATTAGCCTCACTAATATCAAAACTTTTACCAAGATGAAAATAAGTCTGATATTCTCGTCAATATAATAAAGTCATCAATAATCTATTTTCTAATGATAATTTATTAGTTTTACCACCTTTTTTAAATTTTTCTATTTCAGCAACTTTTAAAATATCTAACATTTNNTNNNNATAT
>NZ_JXYY01000010.1:0-3525 GCF_016082235.1 Spiroplasma sp. hyd1 | reverse complement strand
GTCCTCATAAATTATATTTTATAATAATATTTTAATAAAAAAGGGTATTGCAAGAAGTCTAATCAAGTTAATATTTTTAATGACATAACAAAAAATAATCTTATTTCAACCATTACAACAGCACACGGAAGACCACCACAAATTGCATTGCCAATTAAGGATTATGGTAATTTTATTGTTTTACCAAGAGCAAAAGATGGTTTACTAGTTAATGGATCATATAATCGGTTTTGAAAAACAGGAAATAATTATATGGGAACAATCGCAGCAAGTAATATCAATAAAATCATCGTTGATAACCATAAATTACAAGAACAAGATAGTAGTAAAATACTATCTTTTTTAATTGATGAAAAAAAATACTTTTTACGAGTTTTAACTCCACGAGAATGTTGATTATTAATGGGATTTAGTAATAAAGATTTTAATAAAGCAAGCAAAGTTGTTTCAAAAACCCAACTTTATAAACAAGCCGGCAATAGTATTGTTGTTAATGTGTTAGAAAAAAACTTTATAGCAATGTTTCAAATAGAAAGGAAAAATTAAAGATGCAAAATAAAAGAAAAGTTTGGTGAAAATGACTTTTATATCCTTTAACAATTATTATTGGAATTTTGTTGCTAGTAATTCCCCCTATTTTGTTTTTAATTTCCCTTGGAATTGATTGTGATTTTATGTTTGGTGATTTATTATTGCATTTATTTTGTTTACCTTTCGAAAGGAAAAAAATGACTAAGAAAAACAATATTAAAAATTATTTTAATAATCAACAGCAACATTATCGAAAAAAGAAAAATATTTATTATCAAAAAAGAAACAAATTTAACAAAAACAAATTTTTAAAATAACAAAGGATGGCGAAAATATGAAAGGAAATAATACAGCAGATTTTAGTGGAATAATGGATGTTATTATATTATGAAGTAATGTTGTTTTAGGAGTATTTATGGGTTTAGCAGTTATTTTTGCAATTTGAAAATTAATTATTATTTTAATTTCAATAATGCGAAANGCTGATAATCCNGANGCNAGAGGAANNGATTTAAGTGCTTTAAAATGNCCGATNATAGCAATTATTATAATTTTAGTTGTAATTGCTGTTATGAATGTTATTTTACAAGTTATCAAAACATATAACCCTAGNATTGGAACATAGTTGATAAAAAATGAAAGGAAGTGAAAAATTATGATANTTAATGCACTNTATAAACTAATATGATCNATTTTTGTACAAGGGCCATTGCANTTAATTGCATCATTTAACACCGTTCTAAATTATTTAACAGGTGGTGTGGTTGGTGATTTAATGTTTGGATCAAAACAAGAATTTAGTTTTCAAAATATCCCAATGGCATTTTGATATTTTGTCATNACGGCTNTNTGNTTATTTTCCTTAATATTTACAATTACNATNATTAAAATTTTGTTTCAAGATGCCACCNANACAAAAACAAAATTTATTGTTGCTTTACAAAATGGTAGTAAAGCGTTTGTTTTTATCTTTTTAATTCCAATCTTTTTCTTTTTGNCNAATTTTGCAATNGCTAACATTGCCAAAATGATTACATCGGGATTTGGTGGTGAAAANGGAAATATTGCAAACTANCTATACAATATCGGAAATACCAATTGAGATGGTAGCGGTGATAATATACCAAGTAATTATTCTTATCCTGACAATATTGGTGATTTTAATATGATTGCCGAAGTTTTTGGGGTGTGATTTATGTTGTTTGCAATGTTTATGATAGGAATTGTTTTGGTACAAAAAATAATTGAACTGTTTTTCTTATTTATTATTTCGCCATGAGTAATGATGATTATGACAATTGACAATGGTAAAGGAGCATTTATTTGAAAAGATATGGTAATTGCAAAATTTCTAGCATCAACTGCCACTTTAACAGGATATTTTATTTTTATGACAACAATTCAAACAATTTTAAGCACTAATTTAGCAGGATTAGGCATTGAGGGAATTGAAAAATCATTGTTTGTAATTCTGATGATGTGTGGTGGTGGTTTAGCCGTAATGGCGTTTTCAGATGTTGTTGCTAACTTAATTGGTGAAGCAGCTGGTGTTCGCGAAGGAATGAGTTCAATGAAATCAACTGTTGCTGGTGGAATGATGGCAATGGGGGCTGGTAAAATGGCAGGAAAAGCATTTGGATTTGCCAAAAGCAAAAGAGCCAAACAAGCATTAATGAATGGCGGAGCAATGAACGAAAAAACAATGAACGCGATGGGTTCTGGTGGTGATTGAGGGGATAATGAAACAGCAAGCAGTCAATCTCGTCAAGAAAAACCGCTAGACTTTCGTCATTTCTGACACGCCACTGAGGGAATGAGTTCACGTGCTGGGATTGTTGGCTTAGCAGGCTTTGGACTTGGGGTCACAACCCTAGCAACAAGTAAACTAGTGGGAGCAGCTCGCGGAGGTGGAACAAAAGGATTTTTCCGCCAAATTGGAACTGGGATTGCAACACCAATTAAAGCAATTGGTAAAAGATTGAATCCACAATTGGCTAGCAAAGGAAATCAAGAAAATAAAAGAAATACAAAAGATTTAAGTGATTAAAAAACAGAGTCTTTAAACAAAAAACTAGGGAAAGTAGAAAACAAATTTACTAGCAAAAACAGTTTTTCATATGTGAAACCAACAGCAAAAAGTGAATTGCGACATAATAAAAAAATTAGAAAACAAGGTAATATAATTAAAAAATATGAAAAACACAATAATAAATCAGACGCTAGACAGAAAAAATGAGATGAAAAAGCTACCAAAAAAGCAGAAAAGAAAAAGTCATAATTTAAAAAACACCTGACAAAAACAAAAAATACGGTATAATATAAATAAAAAGGAGTGATAAATTATGGGATTATGACGATTATTAGGTGGCGAAATCAACTGAGAGCGCGTTGCCAGAATGCAAAATAAAAAACATTTGAGAGAAATTCATAGTGCAATTATTGATGCACTCGGGGGGAAAAACTAATAATATCCCTCTAAGCATTGATAGATTAAATGATGATGACAAAAATAATGTCATGTGGGTATTAGAAAAGTTTGGTCGTAGTGTCCCAACAACCGCTAAATATCAATGATTAAAACAAGTAGATGGTATTGGGAATTTACACCCCAAAAGATCTGAATATAATCAAAAACATTGAGATCAAGTATGAGAATGATATGATGCCTATAAAAGCGGAGCAATTCCTTTTCTCGAATATCGCATTCAAATCAGAGAAAAAGAATTGGAAGAAGATGAAGATAATTTAAGATTTAATAAAGCACAAGTAGAAAAATTTGGTAAAAATCGTACTCAAATCAAATTAATTAAATCTTATGAAGAAAAAATTCCTTTAAGAAAAACAGAAATTGCTAAATTAAAAGCAGAATTGGAATCTTTAAAAGCAAAAGAAATGCAAAAGCAGCAAGAAATAAAACCTGACTTAACCCTTGAAAATGAAAATTTACGCTTAAAAAAAGAAATTTTAGAAATGGAACTAAAATTAAAAGAAGCA
>NZ_JXYY01000111.1:0-1305 GCF_016082235.1 Spiroplasma sp. hyd1 | reverse complement strand
GCTTAATTTAAAAGTATCTTATTTACACANTTATTAAAACACATTTCTTTAAAAAAGGGAATACTAAAATGGGAATATTTTAAAATATTCTTTTTTTGTAAGATTACTGGTTTTTTAACTGCTATCTTACTGCTATTATTTCTTTTAATACTTTACTAATACTAGTAGTACGATAATTCATTACAGGAATCCCTCCCTTTTTAGGATCATATAATGAATTATTAACATTATTATTTCACTTAGCCATTTTTATATTTTCCAATGAAATGTCTTTATTTTCAAGCTGTTCATTAAACATTTCTTTAACTAAGTTTAATCCATTAATTTTTGCTACACGTAAGGTTAAAATGTTCCTAAATCAATCATACGAATATATCTTATTCCCATGACCTAATTGTGCTTTTATTGTATGCGATATTAATGCTTCCGCACATGCGCTTAAACATCAATCATGTTTATACGCAATAATTCCATCTTTACGTTTTTTTAAGTATTTAATTACATTTAATAAATTATTTTGTTTAGTAATTAAATTAGGTTTATTTTTAAAGTATTCTAAATGAGTAATTAATTTTGTATATTCTCCATTGTTAAAAAGACCTTTACAAATTTTAAACTGTAATTTATCATACTTACTTTTTAAATTAAATACTGTTCCAATTCTTCTAATTGCATGAAACTTATCTAAAACATATTTTGCATTTAAAAAATGAGAAGTATTTTTTATCCAATCAGCGCCATCTCCACATACAATAAATTGAGTATCAGGTGTAATATTATAATATTTTGACATTTCTTTGAAAAGTTCTTCACTATATTCTAATGTATTAATATTTGTAGCAGTTCTTAATAATTTACAATAAGCTCTTTTATTTAATAAAATTGAATTTCCAACTCTTTCATNTTCNGNCATATGACCTTGATGAAAAAATGCTGTCCGAATTCGAAATTTCTTCTTCTTATTTTTCTCTTTNAAAGANAAAAAAGTATCATCTAGAACAATATAAATATATTTTGATGATGTTTTATTGCNAAAATTATTACTTGCATTTTCTAAATTAAGATCNAATTTATTANTTAATCTAGCTATTGAAGAATATGAAAGACTTTTAACTGGAATCATATCATTAATATCTTTAATTCTTTTTNCATCAGCTACATTAGTTAATATTAATTCTTTTAAATCATGTGTAATTTTTTGATATTTTTCAAATTTTAAATCCTCTAGTAAAAGACACTTGAATCGTCATTTTCCATAATTTTTTGTTTTATTATTATATACACTTGCATCTCAAAATTTATAAC
>NZ_JXYY01000110.1:0-1327 GCF_016082235.1 Spiroplasma sp. hyd1 | reverse complement strand
AGATAATTAATANNAATATATTTGTTATTGTGTTATATAATGCTGGACTAAATTTTCACACTTCAAATGTTTGACTAAAAAAACTATATATTGTTTGAAAAATCTTACCAACTCCACTTGCTAATTCATTTACTTGTTTTACACCAGGAATATTATTTACAACTCAAATTGCGGCATTTTTTATATGACACGCTAAATTATATCAACTACAACTTTCATATTGTGCTTGTCATCATTGTCCATCAGGGAATAATAATCCACCGTTGTTTATTTCTTGTCAGTTGTAAATCCCAAAATTAAAATCATAATAACGATACATATCATTTTCTTTCTGCGCTTGTAATTCAAAAACATTATAACCAATTTTTTGTTCTTCAATTTTTTGTATTTTAAACCATATTTATCTTTTAAAACATCTTCAAAAATATAACCCTCATTTTGGTTAATATTATAATTATTTGCAACTGAAAAATCATAATTAAACACATTACCATAATTGGTGTTATAAAACCGATTTTTAAATGCTGAATATAATTTAATATCTAACTGATTATATTTATCGGAAAAATAAAAATATCGTGGGTAAATTTTAAAACCATTATTTGCTAATAAACCATATTTTTTATTATATCCTTGCACATAAGTATTATTTTCTAAATCAAAAATTGTTCGTAAATAATCTTTATAAAAATTTTGAGAAACCGTAAACATACTATTTAATAACTTTTCAAATTGACTTTTATTAGTATTGCTTTCATCAATTAAAACATCTCTAAAATTAAATAATTTCAAACCAAAAAAGTTAATTAAAACAGTGTTGTATTGTAAATTATCAATATATCCACTTTCAATAAAATTACTACGATTTTGAAAAACAGGTACCAAAGCGTGTGCAAAAAAGGTTTTTAATAATTTATTAATCTCAATTTGACCTTTCATCTGTTCAAAAACAATTTTACCAGTATTGGGAGTATTACCTTGATAATAATTATAAGTTTCAGCACTAAAATTAAAAGTATCTTCTTTTTCTTTTATGAAAGAAAATAAAAATCCTAAATCATCAGTATATCGATAATTATTATAATTACTACCATTTCAATATTGTTTAAGATGTGTTAATTCTAAACTACCAGCAATAATATTTTTCTTTTCATCAATCGTTAAAATCATTCGATAAATTGATTTTTTAGTTAAAATAGTACCAGTATCAGACTTATCTAAATTATTAATAATTTCAAAATCAAATATTATTCTTTGACTACCTAAATTTGGGTCATCATAATTAGGATTACCACCTTGCTGAACTCTAATATTTTCTTACACAATG
>NZ_JXYY01000109.1:221-1364 GCF_016082235.1 Spiroplasma sp. hyd1 | reverse complement strand
TTTTAATAAAAAAGGGTATCGCAAGAAGTCTATTATTTACCATCACTTCCTAACTAACATAAATAATTGATAAAAACACCTTACTTTCACACATAGAGTTCATTTTTATTAGTATTAATACCAGCAAATCATTCACTTTCAATTATTTTCCTAAATGATTGAAAACCATTATAATTTATAAATCACTCTATATTAATTACTTTGATAGTATTAAACGGATTCGGACTTTTGTTATAATTTACTTTCTGATACATTACTCAAATCAACTCGCTTTCTATTGCACTGCATTGAACAAATATTTAACTTAAAATATAATTTACCAACAAATTTTCTATTCAAAATAGAATGACAAATTTGACATTTACGTTTAATAAAAAATATTCAAATTCCTAACATAATTAATCACACTCCTTACTAGGTAATTTGTGATTTTGTATACCAAATAATTTTTCTAAATCTTTAATAACAAATTTCAACATTCCAATTTCAATAGTTTTATTATCATTATATTGACTACGTTGATATTTAATAATTTCATATTTATATGTTTTTATTAAATCAACTATTAATAGTTTTTGTTCTAATTCGTTATTTCTATTAGGACAATTCTTACAATCGTGATTTCCGGGTCTATTTTCTAAAAAATTTATATATTCATTTTTTTCAACAATTTCATTTTCGTAAAATGATTTAATTTTTAATAAAATTTCTTTAACATATTTTGGTTTATAGGTCATTAACCCCGGCATTTTTAAATACTGCAATTCTTCATCTATTTCTTCTTTAACTGTTTTTGTCATAAATTACTCCTTGCCATACTAATCAATTTCCTTTTCTAACTCTTCTGCAATATGTTGATAAAAACTCATTTCTTTTCGAATAATATTAACGGATTCATGATGAATTCCATATTCATTCAATTGAATTAAAGTAGCTTGCATAGTTCTAATTTTCATTTTAATTTCATCTAATAAGTCTTGCATAATTATTGTCTCCTTACTGTAATAAACATTGGTATACTAATGTAACTTAATTCTTGTTAAATAAACATTGGTAATAACAATGTTAAAATATATAAAAAATAAGNAAGACACACTGAAAAATACTATTTAATTTTTAATAATAGTTANNANNATANANAAT
>NZ_JXYY01000109.1:0-213 GCF_016082235.1 Spiroplasma sp. hyd1 | reverse complement strand
TATAATTAAATTGATATTTTTACACTATACACTGTTTACAAATAAATCCTACTAAAAAANTATTTTTCATAATAGACTCAATATTATGAATAATAAACAATATAAATTTATCCACCATAGAAAATATAGTTAAAATTATATGTATAATAGNAATTTTTATAATTCCAACATTAACAATAATAATAAANTTTATTAAAAAATAAATTTGTAAAC
>NZ_JXYY01000108.1:0-1481 GCF_016082235.1 Spiroplasma sp. hyd1 | reverse complement strand
GATAATCACTGCTATTAACATTAATGGTAAAAATGATATAATAAGAAAGATAGCCATTTTTTTAATCATATTATTTACAATGGCTATTATGTTTTTAAATGATGTTGGCTTTATCTTAACGGACTTGCCAGCACTGAAAGGGTTTTTTAACCCTTTTTTGTTTTGCACCATTTTTTAACGCCTCCTTTATGCAATACCTAAAATAACATCTTTTAGACCCAAGACAATCGCACTTGCCAAAATCACTATTCCCAAACAAACGCCGACCCAAGTTACGCGAGCAATCGTTTCTCTGCGTTGTTCGGCGTTTTTAGCAAATTTCCCTGCAATACCATAATATGCCACCATAACAATGCCAATAACAATCGCTACTCCGATTAGAATTGGCATTCCAACAGAAATAATTTTATTACCGATTTCTTGCAAACTATTCATATTATTTATCTCCTTTTTGTTTTGCTTCTCATTCTTCGTCGTCTTTTTTCATTTGGGCAATATCTTTTTCTGTTTTTGCAACAAAGGCTTTTTCTTTTTTCTCGCGGATTGGTTTTAAAATAAACGGATTAATCACAAACCGTTTAAACAACCACCCAAGAAGAACAAGGCCAGCAATCGAACCAACCACTATCCCAAAGATAGCTCAGCCAGTTAAACCACCTTTTTTAATATTATCTGGTGTTAATGGAATCGCTTGTTCTTTTTGCTGCACTGGAATAGTTTTAACAGTAAAACTTAGCAATTTTGTACTACCATCGACTGCTTGAACTTTGACATCTTTGCTTGTCGTTCAGTCACCCGCAACAAGATTATCAACGCTGATAACATAGTCAGTGTTTTCTACAACATTCGGAATATACTTTTCAACTTGTTCTTTTACATTAGCAAGTAGTTTTGTTTTATAGTTATCAATTTCATTTTGGGTAAAATTTTTAATGTTATCAACAACAAAGTTATCTAACTTTAAATCTAAGTGAGCTAAACTTTGTTTTCAAGTCTTCGATAACTCAAACAATTTATTTAATTGACTAGCACCGTAGCCACGGATATTGTCATATCCATTGTCGTTTGCTCATATTTCAAAGTTTTTACCATTAGTGGTATAAAAATAGTGTTCTTTTGTTTGTTTGGGTGCAATTTGTAAATAAATAATATTTTTTTGTTTCAATTCATTTTCTAACTCAATTAAATACTTGCCATTTCTTGCTCCCAGTTGACCACCATCAAGTTTAATGCCGTTTGTTGGGTCAATGTTGCTTGATTGTGATGTTTTATTTCATTGCTCATCACAACCATACACAACCCCAGTTATCACGCTGCTTTCAGTTAGTTTCACCATTGTAATAACACTTTCACTACTTGCATAGTAGAATGTGTTAACGGGGTTTGTCATTTTACTACTATCAAGTTGAGATAAATAATCGCTGTCTGGTTGAGTTGTTCCAGCTGTTGGTTTTAATTCAATTTTTAAGTCAACCACTGTC
>NZ_JXYY01000106.1:0-1600 GCF_016082235.1 Spiroplasma sp. hyd1 | reverse complement strand
TCCATAAATTACTATATATTCTTTATTATCTTCTTCTACTTCTGTACCGCTAGGAATAAACTTTCATTTACTTCCAACTGGCGGTTGTTGTGGTTTATTAGGTTCTGGTTTATTACCCCCCNGTTTTCATTGTTATTTGGTTTTTCACAACTAATTAATGTTGTTGTACTTGCTGTAGTTAATCCGATTGTTCCTAAAATACTTAGTCATTTTTTCATATTTTTATTCCTTTCTGTGAAATGCTATAATTTTTTTAATTATACTATACATTTTTTAAAGTAGGTGTAAATTTATGAAATATATTAATTAATAATTTTAATTTAACAACGAAAGGAAATAATAAAATGTTTAATTTTAATAAATTTAGCGTAAATATTTATGAAAATGCTTTAAATCAGTTAATAGAAAAAATAGAAAGAATTGATAATATAATTTTTAAAAAACGAGATAAAACAAAATATTTTGTAAAAGAAATAAAAACTAGAAAAATTAAAACAGAATTTGGAATATTGATTTATAAGCGAAGAATTTACAAATATTTTTATAAGGGTAAGTGAAAATATGTTCCTCTTGTTGATAAACAATTTGGAGTTAAAAAATGGCAAAGAATAATTAATAATTTAAAACTAAAAATAACTGTTGAAATAGTAAAAAATAAAAGATATAGTGATATATTAGATATGTTTAATTNCAAATTACATTGTTCGTCTGTTTCGCGTATTTTACGAAAAGCATTAATAAAAAGAAAAGATAAAAAAATAGATTTGAAAAATTGTAAAAATTTATATATTAATTTAGATGATGCATATGTAACTTTAAAAAATAAAAATAATAAATCTTATTTGCAAACTGTTAGAATAATTTCATTTAATACTGGAAAAGAAAATAATAAATCTTTAAATAAAAAATATTGTTATTTTTTTCTTAATAAGAAAACTCGGGGTGCAGAATTTAATGCGTTCTTTATTAAAAAACAAATTCAGAAATTTTTTAAAAATTATGAAAATATTAAATTAATTATTGGTGGAGATAGTGCTAAATGAATTAAAAAAACTGCTAAAATTTTAGATGGTATGTTTATATTTGATAGATTTCATGCAATAAGAGAATTAAAGAATAATATATATTGTGGTAATCGTAGTAAAGAATCCTTTAAAAATTATTTACACGCAAAAGAGTTATTTTTANAAGGAAAATACGACGAATTTATAACTTTTTTAAAATCATTACAGAATGAAAGAATTAAATTAAGGTATTTTATTAATTTAAAAAATGGTATTTTAAATCAAAATAAAGAGTGAAATATTGGCGTATCTGCTGAAAGCGATGTTTCAAGAGTTGTAAAATCTTGTTTAGGATATGGGAATAAAACATTTTCGTTTTCAACATTTAAAAAAATTTTAGATTTAAAAATTATGAAATTTAATTTTAGTTAATTTAAAATAATATAATCTTAGTTTTTAAAATATTTTTTAGTGTGTAAAAATATGAAATTATTATTTGTATTTTTATTTTTTTTGTGTTATTATTTTTTTATAAAAGAAAAAAGTTTCTTGTTTTTAAATAAATTAAATAATACCCGTTTATTTGCAACACTCCC